>JASMAE010000163.1 GCA_030754475.1 Rhodospirillales bacterium | reverse complement strand
CGGCGCGTGCCCTTGAAGGCCATGTGTTCGAGGACGTGCGAAACCCCGTTCCGATCGGCCGGTTCATGGCGGGTCCCGACTTCGACCCAGGCGCCGACGGAAGCGGTCTCGACGCTCGCCATGGCGTCGGTCGCGACCCGGAGGCCGCTTTCGAGCGTGGTGACGCGAGCGCTCAAGCCGCCGCCCGTTCGCTGAGGCGGCTGACGATGAAGTCCTGGACGCACCCAAGCTCGTTGGGAAGCGTCGCCAGCCGTTCCTCGCGCGCATAAAGATCGTCGAGCCGCGCGGGCAGCCGGGGGCGAATGCCGGTCGCCTTCTCGACGGCGTCCGGGAACTTGGCCGGATGCGCCGTCGCGATGGCGATCAACGGTGCCTTGCGGACGTCGTGGCGGGTGATCCCCGCGGCGAGCCCAATCGCCGTGTGGGGGTCCAGAAGCTCGCCCGTGGTCTCGTGAAAGTGGCGAATGGCGGCAACGGTCTCGGCGTCGTCCAAGGCGTGGCCGGCAAACAGCTTGTGAAGCCGTCGCCAACGTTCGGTACCGAAGCGGACGCGACCGCGCGCGCGGAAGCGGTCCATGGCCCTCGCCAGCACTTCGCCGCGCCGGCCATAGAGCTCGAACAAAAGGCGCTCGAAGTTGCTCGAGATCTGGATGTCCATGCTGGGGCTGAGCGTGGACTGGACCGGCTGGAGGCGCATCTCACCCTCGGAAAAGAAGCGGGTCAGGATGTCGTTGCGATTGGAGGCGACGACGAATCCGGTCACCGGCAGCCCCATGCGCCGCGCCACCCAGCCCGCGAAGACGTTGCCGAAGTTGCCGGTGGGAACCGCGAATGAGACGGGACGCTGCGGGGCGCCGAGGGCCACGGCGGCCGCGAAGTAATAGACGGCCTGGACCATGATGCGCGCCCAGTTGATCGAATTGACCGCCGTTAAATCGGCGCGCGCGCGGAATTGCGCGTCGTTGAACATCGCCTTCACCAAGTCCTGGCAATCGTCGAATGTCCCCTCGATGGCGACGTTGTGAACGTTCTTCGCCACCACCGTGGTCATCTGGCGGCGCTGGACCTCGGAGACGCGCCCCTTCGGGTGCAGGATGAAGGCCTCGATCCGTTCGCGATCCTTGAGCGCTTCGATGGCGGCCGAGCCCGTGTCGCCCGAAGTGGCGCCGATGACGGTGACGCGCCGGCCCCTTTCGGCGAGAACCGTGTCGAACAACCGGCCCACGAGTTGAAGCGCGTAATCCTTGAACGAGAGCGTCGGTCCGTGAAAGAGCTCCAGGAGCCACAGGCCGGGACCGATCTGGCGCAACGGAGCGACCGCCGGATGGTCAAACCGGGAAAAGGCGTCCCTAGCGAGGTCCGCGAAGGCGGCCTCCGTGGCGCCGCCGCTTAAGAAAGGCCGGCAGACGCGTGCCGCCAGCGCGTCGTACGACATCCCTCTCAGCGCCTGGATCTCGGCCTTGGACAGCCGCGGCCAGGCCTCGGGTACGTAGAGGCCGCCATCGGGGGCCAAGCCCGTCAACAACACGTCGTCGAACGAAAGGGCCGGCGCCCGTCCCCGGGTGCTGACGTATTTCACGGATGTTTCCTAGCCATCGGCGCGACTATAGCGCTCTGACCCGCGTTTGGTCACGCGGCGCCATCCAGATACCGCGCCTCGAGATGGCGCCGCAAATCCGTGGCGTCCAACGGCTTGCCGGTCGCCTCGATCACGAGGTCCCGCGGCGTCGGAAGCGACGCCTTGGCGCGCACGTTCCGGGCAAGCCAGGCGTGGAGACGGGTCAAGTCGCCGCGGCCGATCGCGGCCTCGATCTCGGGGTCCGCCCGAATCGCTGCGGCGAAGAACTGGGCCGCCAGCACGGCGCCGATTGCGTACGCCGGGAAATAGCCGAACGCGCCCTGATACCAGTGGATATCCTGAAGACAGCCCTCGCCGTCGTGGCCGGGAACGCGCCCCAAGAGCCGCTCCATGCCCTCGTTCCAGGCGCCGGGCAGATCGGCCGCCTCCAACGCGCCCTCAACCATGGCCGCCTCGAGCTGGTAGCGCAGAATCACGTGCAGCGGATAGCTCACCTCGTCGGCCTCGACCCGGACCAATCCCGTTTTTATGCGGGTAAACGCCCGGTACAGGGCGTCGGCCTGCCACGCGGGCCCGGCGACGCCCAGGACCTCGCGGAATACAGGCGCCGCGAACCGCGCGAACGCGCGCGACCGGCCCACCATCATTTCCATCAACAACGACTGGCTTTCGTGCACGCTCATTCCACAGGCCGCGCCGACCGGTTGGTCCCGCCAGCTTTCGGGAAGCCCGCGCTCGTAAAGGGCGTGGCCCGCCTCGTGGACGACCGCAAACAGACCGGATGCGAAGTCGCGCTCGTCGAAGCGGGTCGTGATGCGGATGTCTTCGGGCGTCCCGCCGCAAAACGGATGCGCGCTGATATCCAAACGGGCCCACGCGGGATCGACGCCCATCACGTCCATCATGCGAAGCCCGAGGGCGCGCTGGCGCTCTGTCGGGATCGGGCCGCTCGGCGTCGGAACCCCCTTGTCGCCCGCCTGGCGAGCGAGGACGCGCTCCAGAAGCGCCGGCAGGAAATCGCAGAGTTCGTCGAACAAGGGATCGATCGTGGCCCGGCCGAGGCCGGGATCGTGGGCATCGAGAAGCGCGTCGTAGGGATCGAGCCCGAGGGCGGCGGCCTTGGCGAGCGCGGCCTCGCGCACGAGCCCGAGCAGTCCTGTGAATTCGGCGCGGACGGTCTCGAAATCGCGTTTCGCGCGCGCCTCGCGCCAAACCATCTCGCAACGCGCGCCGGCGGTGACGAGGGCGGCCGACAGCGCCGCGTCGATTGCCGTCGCGTGCCGATGCGCGCGCCGCATCTCGCGCAAGTTCGCCGTCTCCCACGGCCCGAGGTCGTGGCGCGCGCCGGCCGCCTCGATGAGCGCGCCGGTCTCTTCACCCGCCAGCATTTCGTGCCGCGCCCCATCGAGGGCCGTCAACTGCGCCGCCCTGGCCTCGCCCGCGCCCGGCGGCATCATCACCGCCCGGTCCCAGTACAGGATCGCTTCCACGTCGCGAAACCGGGCGAGGCGTCGAAACCGCTCGACGAGCTTCGGGTACGAGCCGTCCGCTTCGGTCGTCGCGCCGGTGCTCGAATCACGCGAGGACGGCAAACGCCCTATCCGCCAGCAGGGAGACGAAAATAAGGAACAGGTACAGGATCGAAAATCCAAACAGCGCCCGTGCCGGACCGTCGTCGTCGCTGCGCCACAGCCGAAGCGCGAACCAGACGAACGCGGCGTCGAGGACAGCTGCCGCGATCGCATAGACCGCTCCCGACATCGCGAGGAATACGGGAACGAAGGTCGCCGCCACCAGCAACGCGGTGTAGACGAGGATCTGCTTCTTGGTTTCGCGCGAACCGGCGACCACCGGAAGCATGGGCACGCCCGCGTTGGCGTAATCGCGGTTGCTGAACAGCGCGAGCGCCCACGAATGAGGCGGCGTCCACAAGAAGATGATGGCGAACAGCGCCAACGATTCGACGCTCACGGTCCCCGTCACCGCCGCCCACCCGATCATCGGCGGAAAGGCGCCCGACGCGCCGCCGATGACGATGTTATGCGGCGTCCGGCGCTTGAGCCAGACTGTGTAGACGAGCACGTAGTAGAGCACGGTGATGGCGAGCAGCGCCGCCGCGGTACCGTTCACGACCAACGCCATCACCGCGACCGCGCCCGAGGCGAGCGCGACACCCAGCACCAGCGCCTCGGCCGGCTTCATGCGCCCGGCCGGGATCGGCCGGTTCATGGTCCGGCGCATCGACAGGTCGATGTCGCGGTCGTACCACATGTTGATGGCGCCTGCGGCGCCCGCCGCGACCGCGATGCAAAGCACCGCGACCGCCGCCCGCCACGGCGCCATCGCGCCCGGCGCCAACAGCAGACCGACGAGGCCGACGAAGACGACGAGCGACATCACCCGGGGCTTCAACAGCACCGCGTAATCGGCTAGCCGGAAACGCGGCGCGGTATCCGCGCTCATCACGTCGAGCCGCTCCGCCGACTGCCCGATTGCCTCGATTGTCGCCCTGGTCAAACTTCGCCCCTCCCGCCGCTCAATACCGCAACCCCTCGATACAGACTCGAGAGGCGAATTCTATACGCAACGCGGGCGTGATCCAGGGCTTTGACTTCTTGCATTACTTTCCATCCGACAGGCTCGTTGTTTGCCAGAGCGTGCCGCCACCGCGATTCGGAAAACAAAACCGTCGCCTCGACCCCATACGCAATTACGGGGTATTGTAATCGGAGGTGAGGCGACAAGGTTCGATGGGACGCCAATGACTGTGAAACATTGCGCGGCACCGGCATACGTAACCGGTGCCATGAAGGGGCGTTCTGTACCACGATCGAGTGCACTGCCGCTGGGATCGGTGGTTCAAGGGGTGCGACCATGACGAGCGAGAAGTCGATGGCTGATGCGGGCGCTTACGGATCGGCGCGACCTATCATCCACAAGATTGCCTTGGTTGATCTCAAAGACGCATTGGTCAAGGGTTTCGCCGACTTCAACGCGATGCCAACGCACTTGATTTTCCTTTGCTCGATTTATCCCATCGTCACCCTCGTCTTCGCGAGGGTCTACGCGGGATACGACGTGTTGTGGCTCGTGTTTCCGCTCCTTGCCGGATACACCCTGGTCGGCCCGGTCCTCGCGATCGGCATGTATGAGCTGAGCCGACGCCGCGAGGAGGGTCTCGATTGTTCTCGGCGGCACGTGTTTTCCGTCCTCCGGTCTCCATCGTTGCGCGCCATCGCGGTGCTCGGTGCCATACTGATGGTGGTCTACTTCGCGTGGTTGGGCGCGGCGTGGGGCATCTACGCAAAAAATCTTCGGCCGCGCGACGCCGGGGTCGATTATCGAGTTCGCCGGCGAAGTCCTCGCCACGCCGTCCGGTTGGACGCTGATGGCTGTGGGCAGCGGGGTCGGTCTCCTCTTCGCCATCGTCGTGTTGAGCCTCAGCGTCGTATCCTTTCCCATGCTTTTGGATCGAGACGTCGGCGTCTGGACGGCGGTCACGACGTCGATCAGTGCGGTTCTCGCAAATTCGATCGCGATGGCCATCTGGGGCATCATCGTCGCCTATGCCCTGTTGATCGGCTCGTTGCCGTTTTTCGTCGGCCTCGCCGTCGTATTGCCGGTTCTGGGGCACGCCACCTGGCACCTGTATCGCGCCGTCGTGGAGTTCTGACGCCCGCGGCGGCGCTTTCCGCAACTCTTGTCGCCGTCACGGTCAGCGAGCCCGTTTGCGCCGGTTCCCAAGGTTGCGGCCGGACCCGCGTTGAGCCGTTGAAATCGGGCGCCGCGGCACCGATCCTTTTGCCCGCAACCCCCCGTCATTATATACTCGCTCCATGGCCATCTTCATCACCGTGGTTTCCGTGATCCTCAAGGTCCTTCTCGCCGCCGTGTTGATCGCGGTGGTGGCGGTGTTGTTCACCGGCGTCATATCCATGTCCCGGGGAGGCGCTTTCGAGGACCGGTGGGGCAACCGCCTTATGAAACTTCGTGTGGTGCTCCAGGGCGTCGCGGTGGCGCTATTGCTGGCGCTCGGCCTCCTCGCCCTCTGACACGCATAGATCCGCCGAACCCCGCGACCAAATTCGCCACCATCGCCGCCCAAGAGCAGCGCCGGGGGTCGCAATCGGAGCGGGAAACCGACGCCGATCGCTCGCAGGCGCGTCTGCGAATGGGACGGTTCGAGGGTTGATGCGTGCCGGAGGACGCCTTGGGTGGCCGCCGGGATCCTGCCGAGCCCTCTCGCCGGGATATCGCTCAGAGTCCGGCGGCGAAGAAGATACCCCGGATCATGAACGTGTTGCCCACTTCGTGCGTCATTAGGAACGTGAACACCAGCACCAGAATCGGCAACAGCAATATGGCGTACGCAAGGACCAGACGCCGAACTCTCGATCGGATTGCCGGAGTCGCTAATAATGGGGGTCGAGCTTGCGAACGCCGGGGTTCGACCATGTGCGCATAGGGGCGGCGGCGGCGGAGCACGGGAATTACCGCCGCGAAAATTTGTCGACCCCTTTCGCGCCATTCATGGCATCCTTGCGAAGGTCGGAATTCTCGGAATAATGACGGTTGGTATGCTCAGAACGATGTTTGTCCTTGCGCTAACCCTGATCGGGGCCGCGTTCTTCGGTGCCGGTGAAGCCGTGGCGGCGGGACGTTCCGAGCCGTGGCAGATGGGGTTCCAGACCCCGGCCTCGCCGGTGATGGAGAGAATCGTCGGATTCCACAATCTCCTCTTCTCCATCGAACTCATGATCGTTGTTCTGGTGACGGGAATCCTTTTCACAATTATCGTTCGATTCAAGTCCAAGGCCAATCCGGTTCCCGCGAAGACGACCGATAACACATTATTGGA
>JASMAE010000162.1 GCA_030754475.1 Rhodospirillales bacterium | reverse complement strand
CGAAGCGGGATTCACGACGATGCGCACGGGATGGTCGTGGTCGATGGTGACGATCTCGTCCACGTTCGTTCGCACGCTGACGATGCGTTCGGTGCCGGCGCCCGCCGAGAACAGTTCGATGGCGGCGAACGGCGCGTCGTCGACGGCGACGCGGCCGAACTCGACGGGCGTCACCAGCCAGTAATCGCCGGCATCATCGACCCTGAGGGCGGAGGCGAACAGGCACACGAGTTCTTTGCGGTCGATGGGGGTGCCGTGGTAATACCAAGTACCGTCCGCGGCGATGCGGATGCTTAGATCGCCGAGGACAGCGCGCCCGCTCCGGCCCGCCGACGACGGCGAGAACGCTTCGCCCGGATTCGCGGAACAAGATGGACCGCAGACGCGCGCGACACCCTTCTTCATGTTCGACGACCCGTTCAACGATGCGGAGCCTGTGAAGTGACCGTCACCGTTAAGGAAAATGGCGATTTAGGCAAGTCCGAAAAACTGGTCGAGGCCGTCGAACGGCTCGGACAGCGTCTGGCCCAGGTGCGGGCGACCATCGGCAAGGTCATCTTCGGCCAGACCCAGGTCATCGACGAGACTCTGATCACGCTTTTGGCCGGCGGCCACGCGCTTCTCATCGGCGTCCCTGGCCTGGGCAAGACACGGCTGGTCGAGACCCTGGGCACGGCCTTCGGCATGGAAGCCAAGCGCGTCCAGTTCACGCCCGACCTGATGCCCGCGGACATCCTGGGCTCGGAGGTGTTGGAGGAATCGGAAACCGGTCGCCGCTCGTTTCGCTTCATCAAGGGACCGGTGTTCGCGCAACTGCTGATGGCTGACGAGATCAACCGGGCGAGCCCGCGAACCCAATCCGCGCTTTTGCAGGCCATGCAGGAACAAAGGGTCTCGGTCGCGGGCCAATACCACGCACTGCCGTCGCCCTTTCACGTGCTCGCCACCCAGAACCCGCTGGAACAGGAGGGAACCTATCCCCTTCCCGAGGCCCAGCTCGACCGGTTCTTCATGCAGATTGACGTCGATTACCCGGATCTCGAGGCCGAACGCGAAATATTGATGTCCACCACCGGAGCCGTCGTGAGCGCGGCCGAAAGCGTGATGAAGGCGGCGGATCTTCTCGAGGCGCAACAACTGGTGCGCCACGTTCCCGTGGGCGAAAGCATTCTCGAGATGATCCTCAAGGTGGTCCGCGAGTGCCGCCCCGAGACCAGCGCCATCCCCGAAGTCAGGATGCACGTCTCTTGGGGCCCGGGTCCGCGCGCCAGCCAGGCGCTCATGCTGGGGGTGCGCGCGCGCGCCATCACCGGCGCGCGCCTTGCGCCGTCGATGGACGACGTGCTCGCGCTCATTCACCCCGTCTTGCGCCATCGCATGGCGTTGAACTTCGCCGCTCGCGCGGAAGGCATCACCGTCACGCAGATTATCGACCGCCTGTGCGAAACGATCGCCTGAACCCGCCGCGCCGCGCCGGAGTAGCGACATGAGGCGACGGTGAGGGGAGGCTCCGACCTGCACTTCGAGGCGGAGGAGTTGGCGTCCTCGCTGCCGCCGCTCATGGTCGCGGCGGAACGGGTTGCCTCGACCGTCTCGCAAGGGGTCCACGGACGCCGCCGGGTGGGTTCTGGCGAGACCTTCTGGCAGTTCCGCCGCTATCAACCGGGCGATCCCACCCAACTGATCGACTGGCGCCAGTCGGCCAAGTCCCAGCCCGTCTACGTCCGCGAGAACGAGTGGGAGGCGGCGCAGAGCGTGTGGCTTTGGCGCGACGACTCGCCTTCCATGCGCTATGGCTCGAGCCGCGAGCTGCCGACGAAAACGGTGCGCGCCAACCTGCTCGTCCTCGCGCTCGCGTCACTCTTGGCGCGCGGTGGCGAGCGGTTCACGATCCTCGGCTCCGGGGTACCGCCGGGGACCGGACAGGGCATGCTCCATCGCCTGGCGATGATGGTGGAAGACGAGCAGCTTGCGGGCCCGAGCCTGCCCGCATTCCAGCCCTTGCCCCGTTACGGCCGGATCGTGCTCGTCGGCGATTTTCTGAGCCCGCTGGACGCGGTCAAGGAGACGGTCGATGCGTTCGCCGCACAGGGATTGCGCGGGCATATGCTTCAGGTCCTGGACCCCGCCGAGGAAGCGCTGCCGTTTGCGGGAAGGGTCCATTTCGAAGGTATGGAGTCCGAAGGCGACGCGGTCATCGGGCGCGTTGAAACGGCCCGCGAGGAGTACAAGGTGCACGTCGCCCGCCACCGCGACGCGTTGAAGACGATCGCGCGTCGGGTGGGTTGGACGTTCGCGATCCACCATACCGACCACCCGCCGGAATCTCCGCTGCTCGCGCTTTACCTCGCCTTGTCCGTCGATCCCACGAGCAAGGGCTCGCTCGCCCAGGTGCTGGGACGATGATGCGGGAGATCCGGCCGTGCTGAGCTTGGGCGCGCTGTCGTTTGCGGCGCCATGGGCGCTGGCGGCCTTCGCGCTGTTGCCGGTTCTTTGGTGGTTTCTCCGCCTCACGCCGCCGGCACCCATGCGTTTACGGTTTCCCCCGATCCGCTTTCTTCTCGCGCTTACGGTTCGCGAGGAGACATCGGCGAGCACGCCCTGGTGGCTCGTGGTCCTCCGCCTGATCTTCGCCGGCACGCTCATCGCGGTCGCCGCGCACCCCCTGATGGATGTGCGCTCCGACCTCAAGGGCACCGGGCCGCTCGTCCTCGTCGTCGATGACGGGTGGGCGGCGGCGCGCAACTGGCCCGCCCGCCAGGTGATGCTTGCCAACTTTCTCGACCAAGCGGAACGCGAGGGCCGCGCAGTGATGGTGGCCACCACGGCTCCGGCCTCGGCGACGACCGGCGGCGCCGCGCCGGCGGTGCCTCCGGCCATGAGCGCCGAGGCGGCGCGACGCCATTTCGAAGGACTGCAGCCCAAACCGTGGCCCGCGAACCGTCCGTCCATGTTGGCCGCCCTGGGCGTCGCCATGGATCCGGCCGCGCCGCCGGGACACGTGGTGTGGCTTAGCGACGGTCTTGACGACGGCACCACCGCGTCCGTTGCCCGCGACCTCGCGCGCCTGGGCGCCATCACGCTGGTCCGTGATCCGAACGATCGGCTGGCGCGCGTTCTTCGCCCGCCCGAGCCGGCGGTTGGCGGCCTCAAGGTTCGCCTCGAGCGGGTCGCGGCCAAAACCGCGGCTTCCGCGTGGCTGCGCGTCGTCGCCGAGGACGGGACGCCGCTCGACCGCATTCGGCTCGATTTCGCCGACGACGCGAGCGCCGCGGAAACCATGATCGAATTGCCGGCCGAACTCCGCAACAAACTGGCCCGCATCGAGATCGAGAACGAGACCACCGCCGCCTCGGTGGTGCTGCTGGACGAACGCTGGCGCCGACGGCCGGTCGGGCTGGTTTCGGGCGAGGGCGCGCTGGCCGATCAACCGCTTTTGAGCGCCGTCTACTACCTCAATCGTGCGTTGGAACCATTTACCGAGGTTCGTCAGGGAACCGTGTCCGAGTTGTTGCGGCGCGAGCTGGCGGTCATGATCCTTGCCGATCCGGGCCGGCTCGAGGATTCCGTCCGTTCCGAGTTGGAGCGCTGGATCGCGGATGGCGGCGTCGTCGTCCGGTTCGCAGGCCCCAGACTGGCGGAAGCGCCGGTGGGACTGCTTCCGGTCCGTCTGCGTCCCGGCGACCGCATCATGGGGGGCAGCATGTCGTGGGGCCGTCCCGCGACGCTCGCGCCCTTCCCCGAGACGAGCCCGTTCGCGGGCCTCGCGGTTCCCGAAGAGGTCACCGTGCAACGCCAGGTACTCGCCGAGCCGTCGCTCGATCTGGCCGAGAAGACCTGGGCCGCGCTCAGCGACGGGACGCCGCTGGTCAGTGCCGAGAAGCGGGCAAAGGGGTGGGTCGTTCTCGTCCACACGACCGCCAACGCCACTTGGTCGAACCTCGCGCTTTCCGGCGCGTTCGTCGAGATGCTCGAGCGCTTGGTCGGGCTCAGCCAAGGCGTGGTCACGGCCGCCGAATTGGCGCCGTTGCCGCCGCTCGAGATCATGGACGGTTTCGGCCGCTTGGGACCGGTGCCGGCCGGGCCGCACGCGATCGAAGCGGGCCGTCTCGAGAACGTGCGCGTCGGCCCGCGCCACCCGCCCGGATACTACGGACAGCCGACCACGCGCCGCGCGCTGAATCTGACAGCGGGGCTGGAGGCGCCGGCGGCGATAGGGCCGGTCCCCGACGTCGATCTCGAGACTTACGACGCGGTCCGTGAAACCGACTTGCGGCGCTGGTTTGTTCTCGCCGCCTTCGTGCTCGCGCTGGTCGACCTCGTCGCCAGCATGGCGATTCGCCAACTCTTCCGGTTCGGTACCGGCTTTGCCGCGGCCGCCGCGCTGGTCGTGGCGGCCGGCGCCGCGAACGCACAGACGGCGGACGTGTTCGCACTGGCGGCCAGCCTGGAAACCCGCCTCGCCTACGTCATCACGGACGATGCCGAGACCGACGAGACCTCGCGCGCCGGGCTCCGCGGCCTCGGCATGATCGTCAAGCGCCGGACCGCGGCTGAGCTGGGCGAGCCCATCGGGGTGATCCCGGATGCGGATGAGCTGTCGTTCTTTCCCTTGATCTACTG
>JASMAE010000161.1 GCA_030754475.1 Rhodospirillales bacterium | reverse complement strand
TTGGGGATTATCCATTCGAGGACGTGGACGCCAAGCTCCGCCGCGTCGTCGCCGACAACCGCGTCCCCCTCTTGGAGCTTCGCGACACCTTCCGCGAACACGACGAGGCGACCCTTTGGTTGACGCCGCCCGACCCCCACCCCAACGCGCGCGCGCATGCGCTCGCGGCGGATGCGGTCTTCGAAAAACTAAAGACGGACTTCGGGCTTCCGTGATAAGACGTGATAAGAGGCGCCGGGCCGTGTGGCCCCGGTTCCGCGCAACGACACCAAAGGCGCATGTCCTTCATCGCCGAGATCTGGCAGTTTCTGAGGGTTCGGAAGAAGCTGTGGCTGCTTCCGATCCTGGTGCTTTCGGCCCTCGTCGGCGGACTCGTGGTGCTGACCCAGGGCACCGCCGTGGCACCGTTCATCTATACGCTGTTTTAACCCTCTACTCGGCGGCAGCGGACGCCGTGAGATTGAGCGTCTCGAGGCCCGCCCGCAACTCGGCGAGGTGCGGCTCGCCCAGCGCCCGCAACGGTTTGCGCGGATACCCGCCGGGAAGACCGACGATGTTCATGGCCGCCTTCAGGCCCGCGTACAGATTGCGCCCGTTGCCGCAAATCAGATTGTTGAGGGCGCGGCCGCGCACCTGGATCTCCTTGGCGCGCTCCATGTCGCCGGCGAGAACCGCATGGTGCATCTCGGCGCATTCGCGGCCCCACAAATTGCCGAGTGTGTTCACGTAGCCGCGCGCGCCGTGCATGAACGCCGCCGGGCCGTACCGATAGATGGGCCCGAGGAAGATGAAGATGCGATCGCCGGCGAGCGTGAGCGTTTCGTAGAAGTTGTTGAAATCGCCCGAGCTTTCCTTGATGCCGACGACGTTGTCGATATCGGCCAAGCGGCTCACCAGCGCCGGCGTCAGCGCGTTGTTGTTGTACTTGGGAATGTTGTAGAGCAGCATCGGAAGCGCGATCGCGTCCGCGACCTCTTCGAAGTGGGCGATCAAATCCTCAAGCGGCGGCATGACGAAAAACGGCGCCCAGACCATGACGCCATCGCACCCGGCCTCTTCGGCGTGAAGGCTGAGCTCGATCACGTCGTCCGTCCGGATGCCGCCCGTTCCCGCGATCACCGGAACCCGACCGGCGGCGGCGTCGACGCAGATCTCGACAATGCGTTTGCGTTCGTCCAAGGTCTGCGACCACGGCTCGCCGGTGCACCCGTTAGCGACCAAGCCACCCGAGCCGTAACCGATACAAAGATCGACGTTACGCCGGTAGGCCCCTTCGTCGATGGCGCCGTCGGCCGCAAACGGGGTCACGAGCGCCGGGAACGAACCGGCCCAATCGACGGAGGTCTTGTCCATGGCCCGTCTCCTCTTGTTCGTGGCCAACTGTGAAACCGGGGCGGGCCTAAGTCAACGCCCGCCAACGGGGGCTCGACGGACACAGACGGCCCAGGTTAGCTTTCGCGTGCTCGGTCCCCACAGCTCGACATCCCGATGGACAAGATCTACTCCGATTCGGACTTTCGCGGCCAGATCCACCTGCCGGCACCCGTGACGCCGTTCGCCGCGAACGGCGATCTGATGCTCGACGCCTTCGCCGAGGTCTTGCGGTTTTATCTCGACGTCGTCGCGGTCGATTCCTTCGTGATCGCCGGAAACAATGGCGAGGGCTCGGCCATCAGCGCCCCCGAGCTGGGCCGTCTCGTCGAAACCGCGGCGAAGGTGGTGGCGGGCCGCGTCCCATTTTTCGCCCACGTCACGCGGACCTCGAACCGCGAAAGCATCGCGCGGGCCGAAATCGCCGCCACCGCCGGCGCCACCGGCATCTGCCTGATGGGCCAACCCTACATCCACAAGGCGACCGACGCCGAGATCGTTGATCGATTCGCGGCCGTCACGAAGGCGGTCCCGTTGCCGATGTACGTCTTCAACGACGTCGGCCACCAGGGGTTCTCCATTCCCGCGGACGCGCTGAGGGCCATCTGCGAGGCCGCGCCCGTGGCGGTCATGTCGGACGGGGTACGCAGTCTCGAGGCCGCGCTTGAAACCATCGCCGCATTCGGCGATCGGTTCCCGATCCTCTACGGCCCCCCGGCCCTGCTCGTGCCCGCGCTCCTACTGGATGCGGGCGGGTTCGGCGGGACGGGGCTCGAACTCTTCGGCGCTCGCGTGCGGCCCGAGCTTCTCGGTATTCATGAAAGGACGCCCGGCGAACGGCTTGAGATCGTCCGCCGGTACGGTGCCGTGGCGGCCGCGGTGGCGCGGTTCGGATCCCCGCCGGCGGGGATGAAGGCTGCGCTCGCCATGCTTGGCGTTCCGGCGGGCGTTCCCCGCGAGCCGGTTCAGCCCCTGGTGCCAGCCGACGAAGCGGGGCTTCGTCGTGAGCTTACGCACTGGGGCATCCTCGATCGCCCCACGGGCTGATCGGATCTTGAGTCCGGTCCCGCGCGCCTAATCGCCCGTCGCCGCGCTCGGCTCGATGCGCCGGATCGCGAGGGCTACGACGATGGTTGCGACGGACGCCACCAACATCAACCACACGCCTGCGCTCCAGTCCCCGGTCCGGGCGACCAGGGCGCCGACGATGGGCGGGCCGAGAAATACGCCGATGTTCGCGCCCTGGATGACGAGGCCGTTGATGGTCCCCAGCTGCGACGGCGACGGCGAATGGACGGACGCACCGGCGAGCACGGCCGCCGGCACCATGCTGCCGAGCGCGGAGAAAACAATGCAGAGCCCGTAACGCGCGCCGTCCGGGACCGCCTCCGAAAAGATTCCAAGCGCCGCCAGCCCCATCACTGCGCCGTTGACGGCGATGATGACCCAGCGCGCCCAGCCGCGTTGCAGAAGCCAGCCCGCCAACACGTTGCCGGCGACACTGAACGCGACCACCAGCGCAGACAATGCCGCCGCCGCTCCGGCCCCCAGACCGCGTTCCTCGATCAGGAAGCTCGGAAGCCAGACGATCAGGCCAACCCACATCACGGTATTCAGCCCGAAGGCGACGGTGAGAAGCCAGGGCCCCGGCCGCGTGAGTGTCAGGCGCAGGTTGTGAGCGAAGCTTCCGCCCCTGGGGGCGGGAACGCTGGACTGGACCTCACGCGATGTGGCCGCCGCAGTGAACGCCAGACAGCCGAGCGAAGCCGCCGCGACCACGAACCAAAGTGTCCGCCACCCCACCCAATCGGCGATCAGCGGCGAGACCAGCATCATCGCCGCGACGCCCGCCGGCACGTTGCCGCCCCAGATCCCGAGCGCCAGTCGCCGCTCGTCGCCGACGGTCGAATTCGCGATCAGAACCGGCCCCGCGACCATAACCGCCAGGAACCCGAGGCCTTCGAGACAGCGGCTCGCCAGTAGCGCGGCGCCGCTTGTTGCGAAACCGCCGGCGGCACTGCCCAGGCTGACCGCGGCCAGGCCCACGAGAATCACCCGCCGGTATCCCAGCCCGTCGACCACGGTCCCGGCGAAGACGCCGAGTGTCATGGCGGTCGCGGCGAAGATCGAGACCACCCAACCGCCGAACACGAGATCGAGCCCGAGCTCGGCGCGGATCACGGGCAGGACCGGCGGAACCTTTCCCAGGTGCGCCGCCGCCATCATGCCCGCGGCGAAGGCAAGGGAAACCATGCCCCAGCGCGTCTGCTCGCCCGCCGTCGCCTCGGTCATGGTCTCTCCCTTCGAGCGGCCATAGTGCGCCGCCGGCCGATCCGTGACCGACCCAACCTAGACCAGATCGCGCACGCTGGGAATCGCGTGGCCGCGATCCAGCGTGCGTGAATCTGGTCTCCACCATTGAGATCGAGCGGATTGGCACGCCGGATTGGAACCGCATCGTGGTTCTAACCAGGCACGATCCAGGATCACCCCGTCCTTGGCCCGGAAAGTCACGCCATCGACGCGTTCGGTCTCGCGCACCTGGTGGCAGTAGGGGCCGCCGTCGCCGCCTCCGGGGCCGGGGGCCTGCTGCACCCGTAGCGCCGCCGGCAGCGCCGCGAGCGTCACCAAGGCGATCAAGAGTGCCCCGAAGATGCGTGCGCGCATCGCCCCTCCCACGCGGTGGCGCAGGCGCAATCGGGCGCCGTCGTCGGAACAGTATAGCGGTCCGTTTCGCGGGCGAGGCGATGCCGTTTGACCGGTTTCGCGTCGCGGGTTAGACCAGGGCCTTCGCACCCGCAAAGGACCACGGTCATGGTGAATATTCCTGCCGATCCGCTTGGCGTGGGCGGCATCGCGCGTTTCGCGGACGAGTTTCGCACCCAGCGTACGAGCTCGGAATCTGCCACGACCGCTTACCTCGCGCGCATCGAGGCCCTTGATGGGCGCCTCGGCGCCTACGAACACGTCGCCCGCGACGGCGCGTTGGCCCAGGCCCGGGCGCTCGACGCCTTGCTCGCGGCCGGTACCGACCTGGGGCAACTGATGGGGGTTCCGGTGGCGATCAAGGACCTGATCGCGGTCGAAGGCATGCCGACCACCGCCGGGTCCAACGTCGACGTCGAAGATCTGATCGGTCCCGAGGGCACCTTCGTCGGCATGCTCAAACGCGCCGGCTGCGTCATCCTCGGCAAGGTCAAGACGGCCGAGTTTGCCCGCTCGGGCCACGGCGTCAACCAGGCACGCGGCACCCCGTGGAACCCGTGGGATGCGGCCACGCATCGGATTCCCGGCGGATCCTCAAGCGGCTCGGGCGTCGCCGTGGCCGCCGGCCTCTGCGGCTTCGCCATTGGCTCCGACACCGGCGGCTCGGTCCGCCAACCGGCGTGCTTCAACGGGACCTTCGGCTGGAAGACCACCAAGGGGCTGTGGCCCACCGACGGCGTGTTCGCGCTTTCGCCGACGCTGGACACGCTGGGGCCGCTCACGCGCTCGGCCGCGGATGCTGCGATCGTCTGCGCGGCGCTCGCCGACGCGCCGGTGCCGGCGCCGCACCCCGCCCGCGGGCTGTTGCTTGGCAAGCCGGAGCAGCACTTCTACGCCGATCTGGACGCCGAGACCGAGTTCTGCACGGCGGGTGCGCTCGCGGCCCTCGAGGACGCCGGTGTCACCATCGTCAACGTCTCGATTCCCGAGGTCGCGGAGCAGCTCACGTTCTACCCCGGCTTCATCACGCCGGAATTCCTCGGCTATTACGGCCGCGATCGGTACGAGGCGACCCGCGAGCGCCTCGATCCCTTCACCCTCGAGCGCACCGAACGCGGCATCGACACCCCGGCCGACGAATACATCCGCCTTCTGTGGCGCCACCGCCAACTGTGCGAGATCGCGCGCGAGCGCCTTCGCGGGCTCGATGGCTGGATCACGCCGACGACCGCGTTCACGGCGCCGCCGGTCTCGTATTTCTTGGAATCCGCCGACGCCGAGCGCGCCCACGCGCGGATCGCCCAGAACGCGCACACCGCCAACCTGTTCGGGCTGTGCGCAACGACGACGCCGATCCACGCCTTCGGGTCCGACATGCCGGTCGGCCTGCAAGTCATGTGCGCGGGCGGCGAGGACCGCCGGGCGCTCTCGATCGCGCTTACCCTCGAAGACGTATTCGGCCCGCCGCCGACGCCTGATCTGAGCGCGTTCGCGTAAAGCCCGCGCGTCGGCCTAGCGCATTATCCGTTTAAGCGGAATCAGCCCACACCCCTACCCGGCCTCCCACGGCATCGAAAGATCGGGGAAGCCGGAAGGAGGTGTGGGCTGATGCGATTCCACGAACGGGGATAATACCCTAGGACGCCTTTCGGGCGCCTTCCGCCAAGCCCACCCCGTTGGCGAGAAGCAGGCTCTTGAGCCGGGCCTCGGCATCCGGCTCGAGCGGCTTCACCGGCGCGCGCGGGACGCCGGCCGGCAGCCCCAGCATGTTGAGCCCGGCCTTGATCCCCGACGGCGAGGTGCCGAAGAAAGAAACCGCCGTGATCACGGCGCCGTAGCGGCGATGGGTACGCATGCGTTCGTCGGGCGTCATTTCGTAAACGTCGAAGACCTTCTTCGCGTCCGCGCCGAACAGCTCCGGACCCGTCGAGACCATGCCGCCGGCACCGAGCAGCAGACCCGGAACCAGCGACAGCGCGAGCCCACTGATGACGGGGAAGCGTTCGCCCATCTCGCCCACCATGTCGGTGACGTGCTGCATCTCGCCGTCGCCGTCCTTGAATATCTCGACCGGGGCCACGTCGGCGATCGCCCGCACCTGGTCCGGCGTCAGGCTGAGGCCCGTATGCCGGGGCGAGTTGTAGAGCATCATCGGAAGCGGCACCGCCTTGGTCACGGCCTCGAACCGCTCGACGACCTCGGCCGTGGTCGTGTGGGCAAGGTACGAATGGGGTTGCAGACAGAGCCCACTCGCCCCGGCCGCCGCGGCGATCTCGGCCCGGCGAATGCACTCAGCGGTAGCGATGCGGCTGACGTGTACGTAAAAACGGAAGCGGCCGTTCACCACGCGGGCCACCCGCTCGGTCATACGTGCGAGCTCGTCGTCCGCAATCACGTAGCCCTCGCCGTTGTCGCCGGCAACGAGCAGTGAATCGCAGCGGTTGACCTCGATGTGGAACTTCAGAATCTCCTCGTAGGCGTCGTAATTCAGCTCGCCCGCCAGCGTAAACGGCGTTACCGGCGCTGGCGCGTAAACCTGACCGCGCCAAGGCGATTGGGTGTAGGTTCGATCGTACGGCATCCTTCGCCTCCTCGTCGGGGATCAACGGAGCCTCGTACGTCGTGGCTTCGTTTCCGCTTTCCATGGTCGCACCGATGGCGCGAACGTCAAGGCGCAAACCGCGACTAACCCCTTCGCGGTATCGGTGACGGCGGTGGACCGTGGTCGCGAAAGCTGTGCTAGGATTGGACCGCTCTTGGCAATGGCGAGAGACGAGTGGGGGCCAAAATGCCGACGGAATATCGCCGTCTCAAGTTCACCGGCGCCGAGTTGAGGGACGCCCTGCAAGCGCAATCCGGGACCAAGAAGAGCCGGCTGCCGGCCGGAGACATCGTCGCGCTGTTGGCCGCGCGGCGAAACAACCGTTTCGAGATCGATCTCGAGATCATCGAATTGTCCTCACGCAAGACCCGTAAGGCGGGCATACCCGAGGACGTGGTAAAATCGGCGATGATCGAGTTCTGTATCCGCGAGGGAATCCCGCTGCCCCGGGGCGCGGAAAAGACGCTCAGGATCGTCGATGACCGGATTTGCCTGGACGTGGACATCGGCGAGGCAATGCAGGAAATCCCGATCCTCGATTAC
>JASMAE010000160.1 GCA_030754475.1 Rhodospirillales bacterium | reverse complement strand
CTGGTCGTCGCGCCCCATCGCATGTTCGTTCGCGACGGCGCCAACATCCATTGCCGGGTGCCGATCCCGTTCACCATCGCGACCCTCGGCGGCGCCGTCGACGTGCCCACCGTGAACGGCGAAAGGGCCCGGATCACGATTCCGGCGGGAACCCAGAACGGCCATCAGTTCCGGCTGCGGGGCAAGGGGGTTCCGGTGCTGCGGTCCAGCTCCACCGGCGACATGTTCGTCGAGGCGGCGATCGAAACACCGGTAAACCTCACGAAGAGGCAGAAGGAGCTATTGCGCGAGTTCGAGAAGGAAGGCAAGAGCGAGCGCTACAGTCCCCAGTCGCACGGCTTTTTGACCAAGGTGAAGGAGCTGTGGGAAGACTTGAAGGAATAAGCGTGCCCGCGATACGGTGGGGCGCTTGGATCCCGCTATCCCGGGGGGCGAGATGAAGATCGGTATCTTCGGCTGTGGCGGAGTGGTCGGCCGGCTGCTCGTCCGCGAGGTGGTCGCGACCGAAGGCTGCGAGCTATCCGGCGGAACGGGCCGCCCCGGCGGCGCGCTCATAGGCGTGGACGTGGGCGAGCAAGCGGGATTGGAGCCGGTGGGCCTCGCCGTTTCCGACGACCCCCGGGCGTTGATGGCGGCCTCCGACGTAATCATCGACTTCTCGCTCGCGCCGGCGACCGTCCAGCACATGCTTCTTGCCGCCGAGACCGGATGCGCGGTGGTCCTCGGCACGACCGGTTTCGGGGCCGACGCCCAGGCGGCCGTCGACCGGGCCGCGGCCGACGCGGCGATTGTCGAGGCCCCCAACACGAGCCCCAACTTCAACTACCTTTTGGTGCTGATCGAGCGGATCTCGGGCGTCCTCGGGGACGAGTACGACGCCGAAGTCCTCAGCATGGCCGAGCGGCGGTTACCGTTCGCGCCGTCCGGCACCACGATAGAGGTGGCCAAGGCGGTGGCGGCCGGCCGCGGCGTGAACCTCGACGACGTGATCGAGAAGGTGCGCGACGGAGTGATCGGACCCCGGCCGCCGGGCGTGATCGGCATCGCGATCGTACGCGGCGGCCGCATCGCGGGCGGGCAACGGGCGATTTTCGCGGGCGACGACGAAGTCGTCGAGGTGGCCTATAGGTCCACCGATCCGGCCATCTACGCCAAAGGGGCCGTCGCCGCCGCGCGCTGGGTAGTCGGCAAGCCGCCGGCGAAATATTCGATGCGCGAAGTCTTCGGATTGGCATGAGCGGGGTGTGGCTGCCGTAATTCCACGGGCGGCACGGGGGCAAGCATGAAGATCGGCGTGGTCGGCTGCGGCGGGCGTATGGGGCGGATCTTGGTTTCGGCGATCGCCGCCGCCGAGGGATGCGAGATCGCCGGTGGCACGGAAGCGCCGCTGAGTCCGCTTCTCGGCCAGGACGTTGGCGCCCAGGCCGGGCTCGCGCCCCTGGGAATCGCGGTCGGCGACGACGCGCAAGCGCTGTTCCGGGCGGTCGACGTCGTGGTCGATTTCACGGCGCCCGACGCGACCGCCAGGCACGCTGGTCTAGCCGCCGAGATGTCCGTCCCCCTAATCGCCGGAACGACCGGCTTGGCCGCCAACGAGCAGAAGGCGGTTGAAGACGCCGCCCGGAAGGTGGCGATCGTCCAGGCGGCGAACATGAGCGTCGGCGTCAATCTGCTTCTTGGCCTGACCGAAGAGACGGCGGCGCGACTCGGCGACGACTACGACATCGAGATCCTCGAGATGCACCACCGCCACAAGGTGGACGCGCCCTCGGGCACCGCGTTGGCGCTCGGCCGGGCCGCCGCCAAGGGCCGGGGCGTGGAGCTGGACGCCGTCGCCAAGCGGGTCCGTGACGGCCACACCGGCCCCCGGCGCGCGGGCGACATCGGCTTCGCTACGTTGCGCGGCGGCGACGTGGCCGGCGAGCACACGGTGATCTTCGCGACCGAGGCCTCAAGAATCGAAATCGTGCACAAGGCGATCTCGCGGTCCGTTTTCGCGGGCGGCGCGCTTCGCGCGGCGCTGTGGCTCGACGGCAAGCCGCCGGGGCTCTATTCCATGCGTGACGTTCTCGGGCTGGGCTGAGCCGCGGCGCGGGTCCGTGCGGCCAAGGTGGGTCCGACCATGACGAGCCTGAAACGTGCCGAGGCCGAGGCGTTCTACGAGCGTCTCGCGGCCGTCAATCCCGCGCCGAAGGGCGAGCTTGCGTACGTCAATCCCTATACGCTGCTGGTCGCGGTGGTGCTGTCCGCGCAGGCGACCGATACAGGTGTCAACAAGGCGACCGCGCTGCTGTTCGCGGTCGCCGATACGCCGGCCAAGATGGTCGCGCTCGGCGAGGCGGGGCTGAAACGCTACATCCGGACGATCGGGCTCTTCAATGCCAAGGCGAGAAACGTCGTCGCGCTCAGCCGCATCGTGCTCGAAAAGCACGGCGGTCGTGTTCCCGAGACCCGCGAGGAACTTGAGGCGCTTCCCGGCGTCGGTCGCAAGACCGCCAACGTGGTCCTGAACGTCGCCTTCGCCCAACCGACGATCGCCGTCGACACCCATGTCTTCCGGGTGTGCAACCGCACCGGCCTGGCGCCGGGAAAGACGCCGGCGGCGGTGGAAAAAAGGCTCGAGACGGTTACGCCCGAATCGTGCAAGCGCCACGCGCACCAATGGCTCATTCTCCACGGCCGCTACGTCTGCAAGGCGCGCAAGCCTTTGTGCGCTTCGTGCGTGGTCGACGCGCTTTGCCGCTATGGGGCGAAGACCGCGGCGTAGAGCGTTATCCACTCACGTGGAATCGCACCGACATAACGGATAAAGCGGCGAGGCTCGCCTCAACCCGACGCACCGGCGGATCGCGCGCGCAACAGATCGAGGAAGCACGCCTTCGCGACGACCCGGAAAACGGTCCGGCCACGGGCCTCGACGTGGATGACGACGTAATCACCTTCCTTGCGATAGAAGAAGACATCGAGGAAGCAGTGGCCGTTCGTGTACCGCCAGACGACGGCCGGCTCGTCGTGGTGCACGAAACCGGGAACGCCCAGCAGCGCCTCGATGCGCCCGCGGCGAAGACCGATCAGGCGCGCCGGTTCGAACATGTCCTCAACGCGCAGCCCGGCGAACTTGTCCGGCACTTCGTGGGCGAGCGCGAACAGCGGAACGCGGGGCAGCGTAGGCGCGTCCTTGGGCTTGGCCGGTGCCGGCGCCGCGTCGGGCGCTAGCGTCGCGCTGGGCGAATCGGCCACGGATTGCGACGCGGAAGTCGGGGCCGAGCCGGTTGTCGGAGGGATCGTTCGCTGGGCTCCGCAGGCGGTCACGGCGATGGCGAGAAGGACGGCGACGCCCGCCGCGCGCGACCGCCGCGCGTAGCTTCTCCGGACCGCGCTCGCCATCGTGAAGTCGGCTCAGGCGATGCTGGGCGCAGCGCGCGGTTTCGGCCCCAGCTCGGTCACGTCGAAGACGCGTACGGCACCGCCTTGTCGGCGTCCTCTTCCCGCTTCGTGGCTGGGGGGTCCGTCGTCACCTCCCGTTCCGGGCCGAGGGCCTGCATGTCACCCGAGATTTCGCCACCCGATTCGATGACGATGCGACCGTAGCGAATCGACCCACTTACCCGGCCGCTGGCGCGGATGACCAATTTGTCGCGCGCGATCAGCGCCCCCTCGTATCGGCCGCTGATGTCGGCTTCGTTGACCTGCGCGTCGCCCTTGAAATAGCCGCTGGGTGCGACCTCGATCACGTGTGCGTCGGCAATCGCCGCCTCCACTTTTCCTTCCACCACCA
>JASMAE010000159.1 GCA_030754475.1 Rhodospirillales bacterium | reverse complement strand
CGCGGCCACGTCGTCGTCTCGGGCGAGCACGGACTCGAGCTCGTCCAACGCGTTGGGCGGAACGAGGATGACCGCGTCGGCCACCGCCTCGAGCACGCCCGGGGTCGGTGAGCCGTCGAGATGCGAGCGTACGCCGAATGCGACGTGATCGTGCCAGCCGTGAAAGTGACCGATGAAACGGACGATCTTGCACCGGCCCGTGTGTGCGCGGGCGAGGCGGATCGCCATGTGGCTGGCCTCGGTGCCCGAGGCGGTGAAACGAACCTTCTCGGCGCTCGGCATCAGCTCCCGGATCAGCCGGCTCCATCGCACCTCAAGCTCGGTACAAGCCGCGAAATGGGTGCCGCGCGCGAGCTGG
The DNA here is from genome assembly GCA_030754475.1 of Rhodospirillales bacterium. Classification (GTDB taxonomy): domain Bacteria; phylum Pseudomonadota; class Alphaproteobacteria; order Rhodospirillales; family JASLLV01; genus JASLLV01. Next base: position 4,552 of record JASMAE010000159.1, on the reverse strand, counting down.
CGGCGGACGGCTTCCATCACGTCCGGGTGACAGTGGCCGAGCAGCAGCGCTCCGTGGCCGCCGTAGTAGTCCACGTATTCGTTGCCGTCCACGTCCCACTTCAACGGACCCGAGGCGCGTTCGCAATAGAACGGATAGGGGTGCATCTGCCGCGAATCGTGGACGAGGCCGCCGACAAGCACTTCCTTGGCCTCGGCGAACAGCGCCGCGGATTTCGGGGTCATCGCCCGATAAGCCGCCTCGATGCGGGAATTGGTAAGGCTTGCTTGGTTCATTGCGCTTTCCGCCGGGAACGCCCCCTGGCCGAATGCCGGGCGCAAGGCCGGGCAAAAGAATGAAGCAAGCACGAGCCCGCGTCGAGGGGAGACGCCGGCCCGCTTTCGCGAGGCGGCGCCGGTTGATCCTCGATCGTTGTCCACCCACGTGGAATCGCGCCGGCCCCTACGCCGGCCCGGCGCCCAGGGAATGGTACGCTGGAATGGTACGCTATGGGGCGGTCGGGGAGGCCGCCGGTGCCGACCAAACGGATATGGCGCCCGTGAATCGTTGAGTCCCAGAAGGATTCGTGACGTCATTCATAAGATTTTCAAGAATCACCCGAACAGTCTTGATTCCTTTGGCGGAATCAGTTCCAACGGCTTGACAAACCGCGCTGAAATCGACATCTTGAGCGATTCGGGCCGGAGATGCCCATACCTGGATTCTCCGACCCGGATCAAGGGAACACCGGACCAAGGCACGCCGGGAAGGGAAAGCTGATGTCGAGCACGAAGGCGGTGGCCATCGTGGGGTTGACGGCTGGCCTCGTCGCCAGCGGCGCGATGGTCGTCGGTTTCGCGAGCCCTTGGTCCGATGGCGTCGGCGCGGCAAGGGGCGAGGCCCGCGCGCTTGCGACGGGTGGGAGTTGGTCGCTCGCGCCCTTATCACTCGGTCATCCCGCCGCGGCGGCCACGCTGGCGACGCGCCTTCCGGCGTCACCGGCGGCGCTTGCCCCGGCCTTGCAACGGCCGCCCATAACATTTCCGATCGAGGTTCGTACGGGCGACACGCTGGCGAACCTCCTTCAAGGTGCCGGCGTCCCCCGCCCCCAGAGCCATTCCGCGATCGCGGCGCTTAGAACGGTTTACGACCCACGTCGCATCCGTCCGGGTCAGGAGGTGCTCGTCACTTTCGAGGCCACGGACGACGGAACCGATCCGGGCCTGTTCGTCGGGTTTTCACTCGACGTCGCGTTCGCGCGCCGCATTGCGGTGAGCCGGGCAGGTGAAGGCTTTGCGGCGGATGTCGTGGAACGCGACCTCGAACGCACTCTCTTTCGCGGCCAAGGCACGATCCGCTCAAGCCTCTTCGTGGACGGCGACGCGGCCGGCGTACCGGTGCCGGTGTTGATCGAGATAATCCGCGCCTATTCCTGGGATGTGGATTTCCAACGCGACATTCGGGACGGCGACGGATTCGAGCTCGTGTACGAGCGCTTCACGGACGAAAACGGCAAGCCCGTGCACGCGGGCCAGCTCGTCTCGGCCAAGCTGACACTCAGCGGCAAGCGGCTCGCGATCTACCGCTTCGCCGATAAGGACGGCGCCACTGATTTTTTCGACGACAACGGCCAAAGCGTGCGCAAGGCACTGATGCGAACGCCCATCGACGGCGCTAGGCTGTCTTCGCGCTACGGCCCGCGCCGCCATCCCATCCTCGGATACACCAAGGTGCACAAGGGCATCGACTTCGCCGCGCCCCAGGGCACGCCCATTTACGCCGCCGGCAACGGCACGGTGCACGTCGCCGGCCGCAACGGCGCCTACGGCAACTATGTCCGCATCCGCCACAACGAGAGCTACTCGACCGCCTACGGGCACCTGCGAGGGATCGCCAAAGGGGTCCGCAAAGGTAGCCGGGTCGTTCAGGGCCAGGTGATCGGGTATGTGGGCACGACGGGACGTTCGACCGGGCCGCATCTTCACTTCGAGATCCTGGTCGCCGAGCGCCAGGTCAACCCCCTCAAGGTGAAGATGCCCTCGGGGCGCAAGCTCGAAGGCGCGGAGCTGGAGCGCTTCCACGCCGAGCGCGAAGTGATCGAGCGCGCCTACGCCACGCTGCGCGCCCCGACCCGCCTCGCCGTGAGCGGCCGATAACCGTATCGAATGCGCAAAGCCGGCCGGTTCGGCCATCGCGACCAGATCATTTTCTCCTCACGTTGAATCGCACCGGCCCGCACCCCCGCCCGGTAAAAGGGGGGCGAGTCCGGTCGATCCGGGCCAGGGGGCGGCTGGCCCCTTCGCTCACGCGGCCTCGGCCTTGACGCCGTTGATAACCAGGCTGCCATCGGCGGCCGAGACGCGGACGGTCTCGCCGTCCGCGACCTTGCCTTCGAGGATCATGGTCGCGAGCGAATTCTGAAGGGCGCACTGGATCACCCGGCGCAGCGGTCTCGCACCGTACACCGGATCATAGCCCTGCTGGGCAAGCCAGGCCTTGGCCGCGGCGTCGGGCTCGAGCGTGATGCGGCGGTCCGCGAGCAGCCGGCCCAGGCGCGCGAGCTGGATCTCGACGATCCCGTCCATGTGCGCGGGCCGCAACCGGTGAAAGAGGATGATCTCGTCGAGACGGTTGAGGAATTCGGGCCGGAATGCGGCCTGCACGATCGTCATCACCTGGTCCCGGACGTCGGTCGAATCGCGCCCCCCTTCGAGAGACGCGAGCACGTCGCCGCCGAGGTTCGAGGTCAATACGATCAAGCTATTGCGGAAATCGACCGTGCGGCCGTGGCCGTCGGTCAAGCGCCCGTCGTCGAGGACCTGCAAGAGGACGTTGAAGACGTCGGCGTGCGCCTTCTCCACTTCGTCGAACAGGATCACCTGATAGGGGCGCCGGCGGACCGCCTCGGTCAGCGCGCCCCCTTCCTCATAGCCCACGTATCCAGGCGGCGCGCCGATCAGCCGGGCGACCGCGTGCTTCTCCATGTACTCAGACATGTCTATGCGGACCATGGCGGTCTCGTCGTCGAACAGGAACTCGGCCAACGCCTCGGTCAACTCGGTCTTGCCGACGCCGGTGGGGCCGAGGAACAAAAACGAGCCTATGGGACGGTTCGCGTCCTGAAGCCCGGCGCGCGCCCGGCGCACCGCGTTGGCAACCGCCGCGACCGCCTCGTCCTGGCCAATGACGCGTCGGCTCAGCCGCTCTTCCATGTGGATAAGCTTCTCGGTCTCGCCCTGCAGCATCTTCTCGACGGGGATTCCGGTCCAACGGGCAACGATCGAGGCCACGTGCTCGGGCGTCACCATCTCGTCGAGCATGCGGTTCTCAGGGCTCGACTCGGCGCCTACGAGCTTCTCTTCGAGCCGCGGGATCAGGTCGTATTGCAGCTCGCCGGCCTTCTCGTAGGCGCCGTCGCGCATCGCCTTTTCCACGGCCAGGCGCGCCTGGTCGAGCTGTTCGCGAAGCTTCGTCGTATCGGCAAGCGCCGCCTTCTCCGCGCGCCATCGCCCGGTCAACTCGGCGGAGCGCGCCTCGATCTCGGCAAGCTCGTCCTCCAGCCTTTCCAGGCGCTCCTTCGAGGCGCTGTCCGGCTCTTTCTTGAGGGCTTCGCGTTCGATCTTGAGCTGGATGATGCGGCGGTCGAGCTCGTCGACCTCCTCGGGCTTGGAATCCACCTCCATGCGCAGCCGGCTCGCCGCCTCATCGACGAGATCGATGGCCTTGTCGGGCAGGAAGCGGTCGGTGATGTAGCGGTTCGAGAGCGCCGCCGCCGAGATCAGCGCCGCATCGGCGATGCGCACGCCGTGGTGGAGTTCGTACTTCTCCTTGATCCCGCGCAGGATCGAGACCGTGTCCTCGACACTGGGCTCGGCGACAAACACAGGCTGGAACCGGCGCGCCAACGCCGCGTCCTTTTCGACGCGGGCGCGATACTCGTTCAGCGTGGTCGCGCCGACGCAGTGCAGATCGCCGCGCGCGAGCGCCGGCTTGAGCAGGTTCGAAGCGTCGATCGCACCTTCGGCGGCGCCCGCGCCGACGAGGGTGTGCATCTCGTCCACGAACAGAACGATCTCGCCCTCTGCGGCCGAGATCTCGCTCAACACCGCTTTCAGGCGCTCCTCGAAGTCGCCGCGAAATTTGGTCCCCGCCACCAGGGCGCCGAGGTCGAGGACCATGAGCCTTTTGCCCTTGAGGGTCTCGGGCACGTCGCCGTTGACGATCCGCTGGGCGAGGCCCTCGACGATCGCGGTCTTGCCGACGCCGGCCTCGCCGATGAGGACGGGGTTATTCTTGGTTCGTCGTGAAAGCACCTGGATGGTGCGCCGGATCTCCTCGTCGCGGCCGACCACGGGGTCGATCTTTCCGTCGGCCGCGGCAAGCGTTAAGTCGCGGGCGTACTTCTCAAGCGCGTCATAGGCGTCCTCGGCACTGGCGGTGTGCGCCTTGCGGCCCTTCCTCAGCTCGTTGATGGTCCGATTCAGGTTCTGCGGCGTCACGCCAGCTTGGCTCAAGACCTTCGCCGGCGGCGTGCCCTGGGCCAAGGCGAGGGCGAGCAGAAGCTGCTCGACGG
>JASMAE010000158.1 GCA_030754475.1 Rhodospirillales bacterium | reverse complement strand
GGACCGGCCGCAATGCGTTGCTCACGCACGAGCCCGCCGCTCGAGACGTGAACGTAGTCGCAGCCCACGCGCGCGAGTTCGTGGACGAACGCGATGGTGTCGTCCAAGTCCCAGCCGCCTTCGACCCAGTCGGTGGCGGAGACGCGCACGCCGAGCGGCCGATCATCCGGCCAGGCGTTCCGCACCGCCGCAATCACTGCCAAGGGAAGGCGCATCCGCCCTTCGCGCGTGCCGCCCCATTCGTCGTCGCGGCGATTGGTCACGGGCGAAAGGAACTGGTGCAGGAGGTATCCGTGGGCCGCGTGGATCTCGGCCAGCGCGAAGCCCGCTCGCGCCGCCCGTTCGATGGCCTGGACGAAGCTCGCCTCGATGCGCTCGATGCCCGCCGCGTCCAGCGCCGCCGGGGCCGGCCGGTCGTCGGCGATCGGGACGGGCGAAGGCGCTACCGTCTGCCAGCCGCCAGCGCTCGGCCGAAGCGGCGTGCCCCCATCCCAAGGCACCTGGACCGATCCCTTGCGCCCGGCGTGTCCCAACTGAATGCCGATCGGGGTCTTGGCGAAGGAGGCGCAGAAGCCGACGACGCGCGCCAGCGCGCGTTCGTGCGCGTCGGACCAAAGCCGCAGGCAACGGGGCGTGTTCAGCCCCTCGGGCGAGACCCAGACGGATTCTGTGATGACGAGGCCGGCGCCGGAGACCGCGAACTGGCCCAGGTGCATGACGTGGAAATCACCGGCGTTGCCGTCCGAATCCGCGCTGTGCTGGGACATGGGCGCGACGACGATGCGGTTGGCGAGCGCGAGGCCGCGCAACGTGAAGGGACTGAACAGGCAGGAAGCGCTCACGGCACCCCGAATCCGATACCAGGTTTCGGCTGGTCGCCCCCTCCCCATCCCTTCCCCGTCGAAGGGGAGGGGCTAAGCAATGGGGTCGCCGCAGCCTTTCCTCCCCCCTTGCCGGAGAGGGCCAGGGTGGGGGGCATGGTCATCTGGCGCCGCTTTCGGCGCCTCTAGTCGCAGCGCGCGGTCTTGCCGCCGTCGACCAGGATCTCGGTGGCGGTCACGAACTTGGCTTCGTCGGACGCGAGGTAGAGCGCAGCAAAGGCCACGTCCCAGGCCTCACCCCTGACGCGGAGCGGAATCGTGGCTGCATCGTCGGCGAACATCTTCTTGAGATCGCCCCCGGAATACTGCTTGGCCAGGCGGTGCTCAACCAGCGGCGTGTGGATCGAGCCGGGGATCACCGTATTCAGCCGGATCCCCTTCGGCCCATAGTGCACGGCCAGAGTGCGCGTCAGGTGGATCAAGCCGGCCTTGGCGGCGTCGTAAGCGGCATGGAACTTGCCCGTGTAGCGAAGCCCGGCCTGCGACGAGACGTTGACCACCGCGCCGCCGCCTTGGCGCTCCATCACCGGAAGCACGTGCTTCAACGCGAGAAACACGTGCGTCAGATTGTGGTCCATCTGCGCGCGCCAGGCGTCCTCGCTCATCTCCACCGGCCCGCCGGGGGCCGAGCCGCCGACGTTGTTGTGGAGGATGTCGATGCGCCCGAACGCATCCAGACAGGCCGCCACCATCGCCTCGACCTGAGCGCCGTCGGTGACGTCGGTTGTATGGGCGACGCACCTTCCTTCTTCACCCTCGATGATGGCGCGGGTCGCCTCGGCGGCGGCCGCAACGATGTCGACCGCAAATACGGATGCACCCTCGCGCGCGAACAGCACCGCCGTCGCCTTGCCGTTGCCCCAGCCTTCGCCCACTGCGCCCGCACCGGTGACCAGCGCTACCTTGCCTTCCAACCGTCCCGCCATGGCATTGATCTCCATCTCCGGTTGTCCGCGCATGAGAAAAGGACGAATCGGACGGCGAAGTAAAGCGCCAAGGCGCGGCCTACGCCGCCCGTGGGGTGCGTTCGCGGATCGCGAGGTAAACGACCGCCGAGAAGATCATCGCGCCCCCGACCCAGGTCCACACCTCGGGCACTTCGGCAAAGAACATGTACCCGAGAAACGAGGCGAAGATCAGCTTGGTGAACTCGACCGGCGTCACGGCCGAGACGTCGGCGTGCTTGAAGGCGTGAGCGAAGCTCATGTGCGCGATCGTGCCCAAGGGCCCGAGAAGCACCAGCACCGCGAGCTGGGCAGGACTGGGGGTCGTCCAGAACGGCACCGTGGCGATGGTGACGATGGGCAGGCTGAACAGGCTCTGATAGAGCGTCATCGAAACCGTCGTTTCGGTCCGCGACATGATCTTGATGACAATGATCGAGGCGGCGAAGGCGGACGCCGCGACCAGGACCAGCATCGCGCCCGGCTCGACGGCGATGACGCCGGGGCGCAGGATGACGAGCGTGCCCGCGAACCCAACCGCCAGCGCGCCCACGCGCCGGGCGCGCAACGATTCACCCAAGAATAGAACCGCGAGCACGGTGCCCATCAAGGGTGCTGTGAAGTTGAGCGCCGAGACCTTGGCCAGCGGGATCAGCGTGAGCGCGGTAAACAGCGACATCATGAACACGACGTGGAGCGCGCCGCGCAGCAGCTGCAAGCCGAGGCGCTGGGTCCGGAGCGGCTCGAGGCCGTGACGGACGAACAGCGGCGCGAAGACGAGCACGCCGAAGACCGTGCGGAAGAACACCATCTCGAAGGGATGGATGTCCGAAGACAACCACCGGATCATGGCGTTCATGGATTGCGCCGTCAGCGCGCTCAAGAGTATGAGCGCCATGCCGCGAACGGTCCCCGATGCCGCGTACCATCCGGCGCTCCAGGCTTGGGGGACCCACCTCATCGCAAATTGCGCGCGCGCGTCAGGACGCGCACCCGCCCCTCAATCACATTTGGCGATGACGCCGCCGTCGGCGACGATCTCGGTGGCGGTCACGTAACCCGCCTCGTCGGAGGCGAGAAAGAGCGCGGCATAGGCCACGTCCCAGGCATCCCCCATGCGTCCCATCGGGACGCCCTTGCTGCGCGCCGCGATCAGGTCCTCGATACTGCCGCCGCGGTACTGTTTCGCCAGCCGCGTTTCCACCAGCGGCGTGAAGACGTGGCCGGGAATCACCGTGTTGCAGCGGATCCCCTTGGGCGCGTATTGGACCCCAAGCGTGCGGGTGAAATGGATCAGCCCCGCCTTCGCCGCCTCATAAGCCGCATGATAGTGGCCGGTGTGGCGGATCGCGGCGAGCGAAGCGACGTTGACGACGGCTCCACCGCCCTGGCGTTCCATCACCGGGATGGTGTGCTTGCAGGTGAGAAACACGCTGGTCAGGTTGTAGCGGAGCTGGTCGTTCCATTGGTCTTCGGTCAACTCCACCGGCCCGCCGGGGATCGAGCCGCCGACGTTGTTGTGCAGGATGTCGATCCGCCCGAACGCTTCGAGGCACGCGTTGACCATGCCCTTCACTTGGGCGCCGTCGGTCACGTCGGCGGCGTGAACTCGGCAAGTTCCGCCCTCGCCCTCGATGATGGCGCGGGTTTCGTCCGCCGCCGCCGGATTGATGTCGACCGCAAACACGGATGCGCCTTCGCGCGCGAACAGCACCGCCGTCGCCTTGCCGTTGCCCCAGCCCGGCCCCACCGCGCCCGCGCCCGTAACCAACGCCACCTTGTCCTTCAGCCGTTCCGCCATCTATCATCGCTCCCATTACGTGGCGCGGGCGCATCAAACGACCAACGCGCGGGCGAAGTAAAGGGCCTTCTCGAGCCCAGGTTTTGGTGCGTCGTCCGCTTAAACGGACAATCCGCTAGGCCGCCGGTTCGGGCTTTCGCTCATCGCTCAATCCTCTTTCGCGGATGGCGAGGTAGGTGCCAGACGCGAAGATCACGGCGCCCCCGACCCAAGTCCAGGCGCCAGGAACCTCGGCGAAGAAAATATAGCCCGCGAGCGACGCCCAGATCAGGCGGGTGAAGTCCAGGGGCAGGATGGCGGTCAGCTCAGCTTCCTTGATGGCCTGGTTGAAGCAGAGATGGGTCAGCGTCCCGAATGTGCCGATGCCTGCCAACCACGCCAACTCCTCACCCGTCGGGGCCCGCCACACCGGGATCGCGGCGGCGAGCGCGACCGGGATCGAGAAAACGGTCGTATAGAGCGTGATGGCGACGCTCGATTCGGTTCGCGTCAGCACCTTCGCCATGAGCATGGTCGCGGCGAAACCGGCGGAGCCTGCGAGCACCAACAACGATCCGGATTCCACGTCCTCGAAACCGGGGCGGAGTATCACCCAGGCGCCGGCGAAGCCGATGCAAAGCGCCACGATGCGCCTGAGACGGATCGTCTCGCCCAATAGGAACACCGCCATCACGGTCGTAAAAAGCGGCGCGGTGAAGCTCAGCGCCGACACCTTGGCCAGCGAGATCAACGTCAGTGCCATGAAGAACGTGAGCCCGACGCTGGCGTTCACCACCCCACGAAGCGCGTGCAACCCGAGCCGCTTGGTCCGGAACGACGCGAGCCCG
>JASMAE010000157.1 GCA_030754475.1 Rhodospirillales bacterium | reverse complement strand
TCGGTCTGACGGCTATCTGGTACCGAGGGCTTAAGCGGCGGTCCACCAAAATATACGCCTCTGAAAATCACCCCGTGCAGTGAGAGGCAACCCATACTAGGGGGAGGGGGTCGTCAGCCTGAGCCATGTGCCCCCCCCTCGCCCTCCTTACATCGCCATTAAATTTTGGGGCAGCAAGACACAACTGGATCGACCACCTCGAAGGAGGGGTTGTCACGGGGAGCCAGCCAGGGGCGAGGTGTGTGGGTGCCGAATCACGTCAATAATGTGGAAAAAGTGGCCGTCCCCGGGGACTCCAGTGTGGTTCCGAATGCGATAAGTTCTGCGTAAATGCCACCCCAATGCCACCCCATGCCAGAACGACCAAGGGGTTAGAAGCATTTCTAGCCTCTAACCCCTTGAAAAGAATGGTGGGCGCACCAGGACTCGAACCTGGGACCCGCTGATTAAGAGTCAGCTGCTCTGCCAACTGAGCTATGCGCCCGACGCCTTGCAGACCGTGGCATATAGCAAAGCGGACCTCGGTTGTCGATGGTCCCGCCCGGCGCGGTCAGGCTCGCATCAAGGATCGTCTTCGATGCCGCGGTGGGGAATCTCCACGTCGCGATGGACGTAGACGCCGAGCACGAGCCCGAAGCCGAAAAGTATCGTCAGCATGGCCGTCCCGCCGTAAGAGACCAGCGGCAGCGGCGCGCCCACCACGGGGATCAACCCCGTCACCATGGCGACGTTGACGAAGACATAGAGGAAGAACGTCGTCATCACCCCCATGGCGAGCAGGCGCCCGAACTGGCTTCTCGCCCGAAGCGCAATAGCCACGCCGTAGATCAGCAACAAGAGATAAAGGCCGAGCAGCACCAGCGCGCCGATCAGCCCGAACTCTTCGGCGTACATGGTGAAGATGAAGTCCGTCTGGCGCTCGGGCAGAAAGCTCAGATGGCTTTGAGTGCCCTGTAGGAATCCGCGCCCGAACACGCCGCCCGAGCCGAGCGCGATCTTCGATTGGATGATGTGATACCCGGCGCCCAAGGGATCGCTCTCGGGGTCGAGGAAGGAGAGCACGCGCTGGCGTTGGTAGTCGTGCAGGAACCGCCAGGTCACCGGCACCGACGCCAGCGCCGCGGCGCCGAGGACGGCGAATACGCGCAGCCGCACGCCAGCCAGAAAGAACATCACCGTCCCGATGGCCAACAACATTCCCGCGGTCCCAAGGTCCGGCTGGCGAAGGATCAGCGCCGCCGGCGCGACCACCAGCGGCAACGGCGCGACGAGATGGCGGAGCCGGACCACGCTCTCGGCCCGCAGCCCGTGGAAATAGCGCGCGAGCGCGAGCACCAGGCCGATCTTCATGAACTCGGACGGTTGCACGGCGAAGAAGCCCAGGTCGATCCAGCGCCTGGCCCCCATTCCCTCCGATCCCACCACCTCGACCGCCACCAGCGATGCGAAAACGGCCAGATAGAAGAGATAGGCGCCGCGCAGCCAGTGGCGCACATCGACCAGGGCGACGCCCAGCATGATCGCAAGGCCCACCGCGAAACGCGTCATCTGGCGGCTGGCCCAGGGATCGAGCCGCCCGTCGGCGGCCGAATACAGCATGGCAAAACCGATCCCGGCGACCGCGACAACCAAAAGGACGAACAGCCAATTGAGCGACAAGAGCTTGCGCCAAAGCGTCAATTCGGGCCGGTTGAAGGCGTCGTTCGCCATACTTCGAATACCCCGGTATCCGCACGCGCGCCCCGCGCGCCTATCCGTCCTCAGCCGCAGGGCGGGCGGGCGGGCGCCCGAACGTTCCCGCGCGCGCGCCGTCGAGGCGCCCGCCGAGCAGCGATGGCGCCGGCACCCGGCGCTGGATCTCGCTCAACACGTCGCGGGCGATGGGCACCGCCACCTTGGAGCCGCTGCCGCCATGCTCGACCACCACCGCGACCGCGTAAGCCGGCTCGTGAACGGGCGCGAACCCGACGAAGATCGCATGGTCGCGCATCTGCCACGGCAGGTCCTCGTTCTTGCGGACTCCCTGTTCGCGCTCGGCGCGGCCGATGCGGCGCACTTGCACAGTCCCGGTCTTGCCGCCCATTTCGAAGCCGGGCCGCTCGATGCGGGCGCCGTAGGCCGTGCCCTCCGGCGCGTTGACGACACCGGTGAGGGCGCGACGCAGCAATTCCAGGTTGGCGCGCTTGAGACCGACGGTCGCGAACTTCGCGCCTTGAGCGCCCACCAGCGCCTCGCCGGCGTCGCCGGCGGCCAGACGGTCGGCCACGAACGGTTTCAGCTTGTGCCCGCCGTTGACGACGCTCGCGATCATCACCGCGAGCTGTAACGGCGTCGCCAGGAGATAGCCCTGGCCGATCCCGGTGATCACCGTCTCGCCCTGCTGCCAGGCCCCGCCGATGACCGCCTCCTTCCACTCGCGCGTCGGCACCAGCCCGCCCCCCTCGCCGGGAAGGTCGATGCCCGAAGGCCGCCCGAAGCCGAGCCGCTCGGCCATGGCGGCGATGCGGTCGATGCCGGTGCGCTTGGCGACCTCGTAGAAAAACACGTCACATGATTCGACGATCGCTTGGGCGGTCTCGATCCAGCCGTGGCCGAAACGGTTCCAGCAGTGGAACGTGGAATCGCCGAGCGTCATCTCGCCGGAGCAGAAGATGCGCGTCTTCGGCGTGATCACTCCGGCCTCGAGGGCCGCGAGCGCGACCACGATCTTGAAGGCGGAGCCGGGCGCGTACTGGCCCGCGATCGCCTTGTTGATCAACGGCGCGCGCGGGTTCGCCATCAGCCGCCGCCACGCTTCGACGCTTAGGCCCCGGTTGAACGGATTGGGATCGAAGCTCGGGGTCGAGGCCATTGCGAGCACTTCGCCCGAATGGACGTGGATCACCACGCACGCCGCACTCTCATCCGCCAGCCGCCGGTGGACGAACTTTTGTAACTCCAGATCCAGCGTCAGCGCGATCTCGGCGCCGGGCTGGCCCTCGCGGCGGTTGAGCTCGCGGATGACGCGGCCAAAGGCGTTGACCTCCACCTGCGAGCTGCCGCCCGAGCCTCGCAGACTCGCATCGTAGGTCATCTCGACTCCGGTCCTGCCGACCCGGAACTCGGGCAGTTGCAGCAACGGATCGCCCCCCACGTCGTCTTCGGTGATGGCGGCTACGTATCCCAGTACGTGCGCGGTTTCCGAACCGTGGGGATAGTCGCGGCTTTGGCCGACCTCGATCAGAACGCCGGGCAGATCGGGGGCGTTGACTTCAACGCGGGCCACCTCCTCCCAGCTCAGGTTTCCGCGGACGGTCACGGGAACGAAGCCGCGCCGCCGGTTCGCCTCGCGAAGGGTGCGGCGGCGGTCGCCGGCAGCAAGCGCGATCACGCGTCCAAGTGAATCCAGGGTCGATTCCACGTCACCGGTCTGCTCGGGGATAACAACGGCCCGGTAGTTCTGGCGGTTGATCGCGAGCGG
>JASMAE010000156.1 GCA_030754475.1 Rhodospirillales bacterium | reverse complement strand
GTCGCCATGACACGGGCCGAGGACCGCCTGTACGTCTGCGGCTGGTCGCGGAAGCGCGCGGCGCCCGAGGGTTGCTGGTACAACCTGATCCTGAGGGGCATCGAGGGCGCGGCCGCCACCGAGCACGACGAATTCCTCGCTGGCGCCGAGGAAATCGACGCCGCGAACGTGTTGCGCGTCACGTCGGCGCAAGTGACGCCGCCGCCCGTGAGCGCACCGCCCGAGACGGGCGAGGACGCGGAGCCGCTTCCCTTGTGGGCCAAGCGCCCGGCGCCGGCGGAGACACCGGCCAAACGGCCGCTCGCGCCCTCTGTGGATTGGGGGGACGAGCCGCCCGTTCTCTCCCCGCTGGGGCCCGACGGTGGCGCGCGGTTCAAGCGCGGTCGCCTGATCCACGCCCTGCTCCAGCACCTCGCCGACGCGGATACCGGGATGCGCGCGCCGATGGCCGCGGCGTACTTGGCCCGCGCCGCGCTCGCATTGACGCCCGCCGAGCAGGACGAAATCGCAACGGTGACGCTCGCGGTGTTGAACGACGCCGGGTTCGCTCCCCTGTTCGGCCCCGGCTCCCGCGCCGAGGTTCCGCTTGTCGCCACCGTGGGCGAACAAATGGTCTCGGCGCGCCTCGACAGGCTCTTGGTCGAGCCCGAGACGGTCACGATGGCCGACTTCAAGACAAACCGCGCGCCACCCGCAGACGCGGCCGCGGTGCCCGTGGCCTATCTCCGCCAGATGGCCGTCTATCGTGAGGCCCTGCGCCAGATATTTCCCGAAAAGCGGGTGCGCTGCGCGCTTCTGTGGACCGACGTGCCGCGGCTAATGGCGTTGCCGGAGTCCCTGCTGGACGCACAGCTTCCTTGACGGCGACCGGACGCCTTCCTAGATTCTCGGAACGGCGCGACGAAGACGCCAGTACCGGCCGGCCTGAACGAGGCGAAACCGATACGGGATGAACATCATGCAAAAGCAGGTTACCGACGACTCGTTCGAAATCGACGTGATCAAGGCGGACTTGCCCGTACTCGTTGACTTTTGGGCGGAGTGGTGCGAGCCGTGCAAGCAGATCACGCCGGCGCTTGAGGAGCTTGCCGCCGAGATGAGCGAAAAGGTTACGGTGGCCAAGGTCAACATCGACGAGAACCCCGCGACCCCAACCAAATACGGGGTGCGCGGCATTCCGACCCTCATGCTCTTCAAGGACGGCCAAGTGGCGGCGACCAAGATCGGCGCGCTGCCGAAGGGAAAGCTGATCGAGTGGGTGGAATCGGTCATCTGACGCGCCGAGTCCCGCGCTGACGTCGAAGGCCCGCCGCAACGGCGGGCTTTTTTCGCACTCGAGGGCCGTCGTTCAGCCGTTCTCGGCGAGAACCTCTCCCGCCAGATAAAGCGATCCCGTGATCAGGATGCGCGCGGGCTGCGGCGCTTGGCCGACAATGGCGCGCAGCGCAGCCTCCACGCCTGCGCAGGTTTGGGCGTCGAGGCCCAGGCGCCGAGCTATCTCGGCCAGCTCGGCGGGATCGCGGCACGTCTCGTGGCCCGGGATCGCGACCGCGCGCAAGCTGGCTGAATGAGGCGCAAGCGCGCGCAGGAATCCTTCCGCGTCCTTGGTCTCCATCATGCCGACGATCAGGTGCAGCGGCTTCTCACGCCATACCCGCGCCTGGAGGGCCAAGGCGGCGCCCGCGGCCGCGTTGTGACCACCGTCGAGCCACAGTTCCCAATCCCGGGGCAAGATGCGCGCCAGCGGCCCCGCGGTCAGTTTCTGGAGCCGACCCGGCCAAACGGCCCGGACCAAACCCTCGCCGATCGCCCGATCGGGAACCGTGATGTCTGGGAGGATCTCCGCACACGCGATCGCAAGGCCGGCATTCGCCACCTGGTGTGGTCCCACCAGCGCCGGGGCGGGAAACGCGAGACGCTTACCGCGCGAACGATAGACGATGCCGCCCGCACCCGCCCGCACCCGCCAGTCCGTAGGCGCGCGAAACAGGGGCGCGCCGAGGGCGCGCGCGCGCGCGCCGATCACGCGCGACGCCGCCGTCGCCTGCGCCGCCACGGCGCAAGGGTAGCCGGGCTTGAGGATGCCCGCCTTCTCGCCGGCAATCGCTGTCAATGACTCGCCGAGATAGCTCTGATGGTCGATGGAGATCGGCGTCAACGCCGTCAGCGCGGGCCTGGCGATCACGTTCGTCGCGTCCAATCGGCCGCCAAGCCCGGTCTCAAGCAAGGTGACGTCGGCCGGCGTGCGCGCGAACGCGAGCATGGCGGCGGCGGTGGTGATTTCGAAGAACGTGATCGGGTCTTCGCCGTTGACCGATTCGCATTCCTCGAGAAGGGCAATCAGCGCCTGGTCGCCGATGGGGCTGCCGGCGACCGTGACGCGCTCGTTGAATTGAACGAGGTGCGGCGAGACGTAGACGTGGCAGACAAGCCCCGCCGCTTCGAACATGGCTCTCAGAAAAGCGAGCACCGATCCCTTGCCGTTGGTTCCGGCGACATGGACGACGGGTGGTAGGGCGTCTTGCGGATTGCCGAGGCGGCCGAGCAGCGTCTGCACGCGCCCGAGCGACAGATCGATGACCTTGGGATGCAGGCGGTGCAGGCGTTCGAGAACGGCGTCCGGTCCGCGGCTCACGACATGCTCGCCTCGCGCAGCCCGCGCCGCGATCAGGGCGCCGCGCCGCCGCCGGCCGGCGCGGGTGCGATCGGCGTATCGCGTTCATCCCCGTCGCCGGCCCGCGTGGAATCCTCGTCCGCCGGCCCCGACTTCCCGGGTTGAGGCGGCGCGCCCTCGGCGCCGGCTCCGGTCCGCCGGCCGCACAACAGCCCGATGATGCGAACCAGCGTATCGCGGAGTTCGCTTCGGTGGACCACCATGTCGATCATGCCGTGGTCGAGCAGGTATTCAGCCTTCTGGAAGCCCTCGGGCAGTGTCTCGCGGATGGTTTGCTCGATGACGCGGCTACCGGCGAAGCCGATGATCGCGCCCGGTTCCGCGACGGCGACGTCGCCGAGCATGGCGAACGAGGCTGAGACGCCGCCCGTGGTCGGATCGGCAAGCACGGTGACGTACGGGAGCCCTGCTTCCTTGAGCTCCTCGATGGCGACGGTGGTGCGCGCCATCTGCATGAGCGAGAGAATGCCCTCCTGCATACGTGCGCCACCCGAGGACGTAACCACGATCAAGGGCACGCGTTCGACGATGGCCAAGCGGCTGGCGGCGACCAGGCCCTCGCCGACCGCTACCCCCATCGAACCGGCCATGAAGTCGAAGTTTAGGACCGCGACGACCAAGCGATGTCCGCCCATGGTGCCGTGGGCGACGATGAGCGCGTCCCGCCCGCCGGTCTTGGCGCGGGCTTCGCGCAGGCGGTCGACGTATTTCTTGCGGTCGCGGAACTTGAGCGGGTCGGACACGGTGTCGGGCAGCGAGAGCGTCGTGTACGCGCCCTCGTCGAACAGCATATTCAGCCGGACGTCGGCCGCGAGTCGCATGTGGTGGCCGCAAAACTGGCAGACCCAAAGATCCCGGGCGAGATCGCGGTGGAAATTCATCTCGCCGCAACCCGGGCACTTGTGCCAGAGGTTCTCCGGCACTTCGCGCTGCCCCACCAGGCGGCGGAGCTTGGGGCGGACGAAATTGGTGAGCCAGTTCATCGCAAAGCGCTCCGTTTTCGCACCGCCGCCGTCCCCGCCGGCGGCGGTGCGGGCGCGCGGACGGCGGCCGCGAGTTCGCCCACGAAACCCAGGACCGCGGGTACCAGATCATCGCGCGCGCGGCCTTGGGCGTCCAGATGAGCCGCGATCCGTTCGACGATCGCCGAGCCGACCACGGCGGCATCGGCGACACCGGCGACGGCCGCGGCTTGTGCGGGCGTCGTGATCCCGAACCCGACGGCGACCGGAAGCCCGGTATGCCTACGCACGCGGGCGACCGCCTGGGCGACCTCGTCCGTACGCGCCTTCTTGGTGCCGGTGATTCCGGTGATCGAAACGCAATAGACGAAACCGCCCGCATTCTCAAGAACCCGGGCCATCCGGTCCTCTCCGGTCGTCGGCGCGATCAGGAATATCACCTCCACACCGGCGGTTCGGGCCGCATGCACGAGGGCATCCGCCTCCTCGGGCGGCAAATCGACGACGATCAGGCCGTCAACGCCCGCGTCGCGGGCCTCGGCCACGAAGGCATCGAGGCCAAACGCATACAAAGGGTTGGCGTACCCCATCAACACCACGGGGGTCGACGAATCGCCTGCGCGGAACTCGCGGACGATCGCGAAAGTCGCCGCCATCGTGGCGCCGGCCGCCAACGCCCGGCTTGAGCTCGCCTGGATGGCCGGACCGTCCGCCATGGGATCGCTGAACGGCATTCCGAGCTCGATCACATCGGCGCCGCTCGCGGCAAGCCCGCGAACGATCGCGAGCGAGGTCGCGCGGTCGGGATCGCCGGCGGTGACGAAGGCGACGAGGCCGCCGCGCCCTTCGGCGGCAAGCCGTGCAAACCGCTCTTTGAGTCGGCCCGCGGCGCTCACGCGTCCTCCGCCGCCGCCGTCAGCCGGCTTACGTTATCGAGGTCCTTGTCACCGCGTCCGCTCAACGACACGACCACCAAGTCCCCCGGCGCGAGAGCGGCGGCGAGCTTGCGCGTCTCAGCCAGCGCGTGGGCGGTCTCGAGCGCCGGGATGATGCCTTCGAGGCGCGTGCACAGATGAAATGCCTCGAGGGCCTCGTCGTCGGTGACGGCGACGTACTCGACCCGGCCCGCGTCCCTGAGCCACGAGTGCTCGGGACCGACGCCCGGGTAGTCGAGGCCCGCCGAGACCGAATGCGCCTCGAGGATCTGGCCATCGGCGTCGTGGAGAAGATAGCTGCGGCTTCCGTGCAGGACGCCCGGGCGCCCACGGCTCAGCGTCGCCGCGTGCTCGGGTGTGTCGAGCCCCCGGCCGGCGGCCTCGACCCCCACCATGCGCACGCACGCGTCGTCGAGAAACGGATGAAAGAGGCCGATCGCGTTGGAGCCGCCGCCGACGCAGGCGACAAGAACGTCCGGCAACCGGGATTCGGCGGCCAACATCTGGTCTCGAACCTCGAGCCCGATGCACATCTGGAAGTCGCGCACCATCGCCGGATAGGGGTGCGGGCCGGCCACCGAACCGATCAAGTAGAAGGTGGTGTCCACGTTCGCCACCCAGTCGCGCAACGCCTCGTTCATGGCGTCCTTGAGTGTCGCCGAGCCCTCCCGCACGGGCCGCACCTCCGCCCCCAACATCTTCATGCGAATGACGTTGGGCGCCTGGCGCTCGATATCGATGGCGCCCATGTAGATGGTGCAGGGGATATCGAACAGCGCGCAGACGGTGGCAGTGGCGACGCCGTGCTGACCGGCGCCGGTCTCGGCGATGATCCGTCGCTTGCCCATGCGCCGGGCGAGAAGAGCCTGGCCGATACAGTTGTTGATCTTGTGGGCACCGGTGTGGTTCAGGTCCTCGCGCTTGAAGAATATCTTGGGCCCGCCGAGGTGCCGGGTCAGCCGCTCGGCCGGATAGAGCGGGCTCGGCCGGCCGGCGTAGTGGGTCAGGTAATGGTCCTTCTCGCGCGCGAACGCCGGGTCGGCGGATGCTTCCGCATACGCGCGCTCAAGCTCGAGCACGAGCGGCATCAGGGTCTCGGCGACGTAGCGACCGCCGAATTGACCGAAATGCCCCTTCTCGTCGGGCCCTGCGCGATAGGTGTTAGGCTTTTCCATCGTCGAATCGAGCGTGCGCCCAGCCGTTCGGGCCCCGAACTATAAAGCGATCCGCGGCGGCGCGCAGTACCGACGTTGTGGGCACACGAGCGTCACAGCCGCTGGGCCGCGGCCAGGAAATCGCGAATCTTCTCCGGGTTCTTGACGCCGGGTCGGTCCTCGACGCCCGACGACACGTCGAGAGCGCCGGCGCCGGTCACGCGCACGGCCTCGGCCAGGCTCTCGGCCGTCAGTCCGCCCGCGAGCAGCCACGGCAGCCGCCACGTCCTTCCTGCGAGCAGCCCCCAGTCGAAGGGCTGGGCGTTGCCGCCGGGGCGGTCCGCGCCGGCCGGCGCCCGGGCGTCGAACAAAATCCGGTCGGCGACGTCTTCGTACGTGTGTGCGCGCGTAAGATCGAGCGCGCTCGCCACGTCGATCACCTTGATCACCGGAAGGCGGAAGCGCGCGCGCACCTCGCGGACGCGGGCGGGCGTCTCGCTTCCGTGCAGCTGCAGCATGTCGAGCGGCGCCCGGTTCAGGATCGCGCCAATCGCGTCGTCCTCGGCGTCGACGACGAGGCCCACCTTGTCGACGCCTTCGGGGACGCCTCGGGCGAGACGGGCAACTTGGGACGCCTCAACGTACCGTGGCGAGGGCGGGAAGAA
>JASMAE010000155.1 GCA_030754475.1 Rhodospirillales bacterium | reverse complement strand
GATGGACTTGGCGAACACCCAAGTGATGGCGGCGCTCGCGACCAGGAGCCAAAATCCGGGTGCCGCGCCGCTTCGCGCACCGCCCTCGAAGAACTGGGTCGCATCCACGCGCTTCGGCATCATCACCCAGACGACGACGCCGTAGCCCGCCAGAACCAACCAGGGCGCGATCGAATTCATGCCTGCGGTCGTCAACGCGCGTTGTGTGTCGCGGAACCTCCGCCCGCAGAGCAATGCGGGCTTCGCGACCGCTTGGCAATTGACATTTCCGTGATTGTCAGGCGCCGCCGGACGACGATCCCCGGCCGCCGAAGCTGTGGCGGTCGACGGCGACCGACTTGACCATGGCGTAAACCTTTGTTCCGGGCGCAAGTCCGAGATCGTGCACGGACCGGCGCGTGACGCGCGCGATCAGCGGCGCGCCCACGTCCACCAGGACCTCGACCTGGGCCCCATCGCCGGTGCCGACCTCGGCAATCCGGCCTTCGAAGACGTTGAGCACGCTGGTGCGTTCGGGCGGCACCAGGGATAACGAGACGTCGCGGGCGCGGATGCGGACCCGGATGGGGGTTCCTTCGGGAAGATCGAGCCGCGGCACCCGGAGCCGCTTGCCGGCGAATTCGAGCGTCGTCAGCGCGAAGTCTTCGTCCTGGGCGCGAACCGTCGCGGCGATGACGGCGCCGGCCTCGTAACGGCCGGTGATCGGGCGTAGATCGAGGCGGTTCATCAACTCCTCGACGCCGCCGACGGCCGCAACTCGGCCCTCCGACAGCAGAACGAGCGTATCGGCGAGCCGCACCACCTCCTCGATCACGTGGCTCACGTAGACGATGGGAATCTCGAGTTGGTCACGCATGCGTTCGACGAAGCCGAGCACCTCGTCCCTGCGCGCCGCGTCGACGGACGCGAGCGGCTCGTCCATCAGCAAAAGTCGCGGGCTCGTCAGCAACGCGCGGCCGATGGCGACGCGTTGCTTCTCGCCCCCCGACAGCGCGACCGGCCGGCGCTCGAGAAGCGGCTCCAGGCCCAACAGGGCGACGATGCGCTCGAAATCGTGGACGCGCTCGCCGGCGGGGACGCGGATCATGCCGTAGCGCAGGTTTCCGCGCACGCTCAAGTGGGGAAACAAGCGCGCGTCCTGAAACACGTACCCCAGACGTCGGCGTTCGGGGGGAAGGTTGATCCCCTTTGCCGAATCGAGAAGCACCCGGCCGTCGACGACGATGCGCCCGCGTTCGGCCCGCGCAAGTCCCGCCACCAGGTTGACGACGGAGGTCTTGCCGGCGCCGGATCGGCCGAATAGCGCGGTGAGCAGACCCGTCGAAGAGAAGCGCGTCTGCAGCTGGAACGCGCCGAACCGCGCCGCGACGTCGATTTCGAAAATCGGACCCGAGGTTTCCCCGATCATGATTGCGTCCGAGCCGCGACCCGTCTGACCAGCGCCTCCGAGGCCGCCAGCGCGACCAGCGCGAGCACCACCGCGATGACCACGAGCCTGAGCGCGCCCGCGTCCCCGCCCGGCGTCTGGGTGAAGACGAACAGCGCCAGCGGCAGCGTCCGGGTCTCGCCCGGAATGTTGGAAACGAACGTGATGGTCGCGCCGAACTCACCCAGGCTGCGCGCGAAGCCGAGGATGACGCCGGTCAGGATGCCGGGCGCCGAGAGCGGCAGCGTCACGGTGAAGAAGACGCCCAAGGGCCGCGCGCCAAGGGTGCGCGCGGCTTCCTCGAGGCCGCGGTCCACCAATTCCATCGAAAGCCGGATCGCGCGGACCATCAGCGGAAAGGCCATCACGGCGGACGCGATGGCCGCCCCCTTCCAGGTGAAGACGACGGTGACGCCGAAGACATCGTAGAGCCAGGCGCCGAGGGGACCGCGCCGGCCGAGCACGATCAACAGCACGTAGCCGATCACCACCGGCGGCACTACCAACGGCAGATGCACCAACCCGTTCACCAGGGCCTTGCCCGGAAACCGCCGCCGCGCGAGCAGCCAAGCGACGAGGATACCGAAGGGCAAGCTGCACGAGACCGCCCAAAGGGCGACCCGAAGGCTCAAGGCGATGGCCTCGGTCTCGAGCGGGCTCAGGACCCACCAGGGAGTCTGGCCGTCCATGTCCGAACTAGCGCGCAGATCTGGTGAGGGCGACGAACCCGTGGGCCGTGAGGATCGCGCCGGTCGCGGGCGAGGTGAGGAGCTCGAAGTAACGACGCGTCGCCCCG
>JASMAE010000154.1 GCA_030754475.1 Rhodospirillales bacterium | reverse complement strand
ACTTGCGTGCCCGCACCCGATGCACGCCGAAGGTGACGCTCCCCAGTCCCGGGCTGTTCGTCAATTTCTGGTCGCCCGATAGCTCGCGCGACGCCTATCCGACCCTCGACGGCTTCCTTGCCGACGTGGTGCGAATCTTGCGCGAAGAGGTCGAGGAGCTTGCGCGCCTCGGCGCCACCTACATCCAGATCGACGCCCCTCATTACCCCCTGCTCCTCGACCCAAAGACCCGAGCCTTTTACGAATCCCGTGGCTGGACGCTGGACGAGTGGCTCGGCCGCGGCATCGAACTCGACAACGCGATCATGGATCCCATCGGCGGGGTCACTTTCGGCTTCCACCTCTGCCGCGGCAATCAGAAGGGTCGTTGGCTGGTCGAGGGCGGTTACGAGGCGATCGCGGAACCCATCTTCCGGGGCATTCGTGCGCACCGTCTGCTGCTTGAATACGATGATGCGCGCTCGGGATCGTTCGCGCCGCTCGCCCACGTCCCCGACGACCGGATGGTCGTGCTGGGGCTCGTTTCCACCAAACGGCCGGACCTCGAGGATGCCGAGATGCTTATACGCCGCATCGGCGACGCGGCACGGTATGTGGACAAGGAGCGGCTCGCGCTAAGCCCCCAGTGCGGGTTCTCGACGTCGATCATCGGCAACGAACTGACGATCGAGGACCAGGATGCAAAGCTCCGCCTCGTCGGGGAGACGGCGCGGCGCGTGTGGGGTTAGCATGGCCCCCACCGCCCACGCGGCGGCCGTCCACCGTCAGCGTGCCGGCGAACTTTCGCACTGTCGCATTGGCGGCACCGCCACAACCGGCACGGACCCCACGGTAGCCTGAAATCAAGAACACCCGTCAGCGCCTCGGCCCTACCGAGGACAACCGGCTGAGGCATCAAATTTGGCGCACTGTCTGTTTAGCCGGTGCGTTTCCACGTGCGTGGATAACGGTCTAGAGCTCGGTGTAGGGATCGGCCGCGTCGCGCAGCCCGTCGCCCAGGAAGTTGAAGCCGAGCACGGTGACGATGACCGGCAGCATGGGCAGCATGAGCCACGGGTACAGCGCGACCGCCTCGATGTTCTGGGCTTCGGTCAGCAACACGCCGAAGCTGGTCACCGGCGGGCGCAGGCCGAGCCCTAGGAAACTGAGCGCGGTTTCGCCAAGGATCATGGACGGGATCGACAGCGTCGCAGACGCGATCAGGTGGCTCATGAAGTTGGGCAGCAGGTGGCGCGCGATCACGCGGCTCGGCCGCGCGCCGAGAAACTGGGCAGCGGCGCAGTAATCCTCCTCGCGCAGCGCGAGTAGCTTGGAACGCACGGCGCGCGCGAGACCCGGCCAGTCGAGAAGCCCCAGGATGATGGTGATCGCGAAGAATACGAGAATCGGGCTCCAGGTCACCGGCAGGGCCGCAGATAAAGCCATCCACAGCGGCAACTCAGGAAGCGAGCGCAGGATTTCGATCATCCGCTGGATGACGTTGTCCACCCAGCCGCCGAAGAAGCCGGCCAGGCCCCCGAAGGTGATGCCCAAAAAGAAGCTGATGGCGATCCCGAAAAGCCCGACCGTGAGCGAGATTCGCCCCGCATGCAAAAGACGCGAGGCCATATCGCGGCCCAGACGATCGGTCCCGAGCAGGAACATGGTTCCGCCTTCCGCGGGACAGACGAGATGCCAATCGCTCTGAATCAGGCCCCAGACTACGTAGCCGTCACCCCGGCAGAAGAACCGAATGCGCTGAACTTTCGCCGGGTTTGGCACATACTCCTTCTTCATATTCTCGAGGTTCAG
>JASMAE010000153.1 GCA_030754475.1 Rhodospirillales bacterium | reverse complement strand
AGGCGGTCGTAGGCTTCGCCAAGTCTAATGGCGTGAGTGTCGATCAACTTGAAATCCGCGACACCGGAAAGGGCGAGTATTATTTCGCGGTGGTCAAGGAAGATGCGAGTCAAACAATTGACTATATGCCGCTTATTGTTTCGGAAGCGGTATTCAATATGGGTTGGCCTAAATCAATGCGATGGCATTCGACTTCAATGACTTGGATCCGTCCGATTCAAAGTATATTGGCTGTTTTTGACGGAAAACCACTTAACGATGTTTTTCAACTGGGTCTCAAAGATAAAATTCCGGGCTTAAAAAAGGCGATGAACAATAAATCGGATGCTGCTCCAGGTGAGCTGGAAATTCCGATCTCCAACCGCACCCAAGGTCACCGTTTTCTCGCGCCTGGAGCGCTCGCGGTCAAGGACTTCGCCGACTACCGGGCGAAGCTGAAGAAAGCCAACGTGTTGATCGATTTCGCCGAACGGCGCGCGAAGATAGAAAGGGACGGCGCCAAACTCGCCCGCAAGGAAGGGCTCACGATCAAGCCCGACGCCGATCTCTTGGACGAATGCGCGGGCCTCGTCGAATGGCCGGTCGTTTTGATGGGGCGGATCGACGAAACGTTCATGGACTTGTGGCCCGAAGTGCTCGCCACGGTCATGCGCCACCATCAGAAGTATCTCGCGTTGCTCGACAATAAGGGGAATCTCGCGCCGCGGTTCCTGGTGGTCGCGGGCACGCAGACACGAGACCGTGGGCGAGCGATCGTCGCCGGCAACGAGCGCGTGTTGAAAGCGCGTCTCGCCGACGCCAAGTATTTTCGGGATCAGGATTTACGCCGGTCGCTCGAGGACCACGTATCCCGGCTCGATCAGCTCGTCTTCCACGCACGCTTGGGAACGATGCGTGAGAAGACCGACAGAATTGAGGGACTGGCCGAAATCGTCGGTGCGTCGATCCCCGGCGCGGACCCAATGCGGGTCCGCCGCGCGGCCCATTTGTGCAAGGCGGACTTGGTGAGCCAAATGGTCGTCGAGTTCCCGGAACTGCAAGGCGTCATAGGTGGGCGCTACGCCGCTTACGGGCCAAACCATGAGGACCCCGGGGCGGCGACGGCCATCGCCGAGCACTACGCGCCCAGGGGACCAGGCGATCGCTGTCCGTCCGCTTCTCTCAGCGTCGCCGTCGCGCTCGCCGACAAGATCGATTCGCTGATCGGGTTTTGGGCCGTCGGCGAGCGGCCAACCGGCTCGGGCGACCCATTCGCGCTGCGCCGCGCCGCGCTCGGCATTATCCGCCTGATAGTCGAGAACGATCTTCGGGTCCCGCTTCGCAACGTCTTCGTTCACGCACGCGATCTCTATGGCAAGACCGCAAGCGAACTTGACGAAAGAGGGATCGGCGAACTCTTGGACTTTTTCGCAGATCGCTTGAAAGTCCACCTTCGCGACCGCGGCGTGCGTCACGATCATATTTCCGCCGTTTTCGCGATGTCGCGCGGCGATCAGGCGAGCGAGGATGGATTGGCCGACGAAGTGGACTTGGTGCGCATCCTCGCCCGCGTTGATGCGCTTGGCCGGTTTCTCGGCACCGACGACGGCGCGGATTTGCTGGTGGCCTACCGGCGCGCCAGCAACATCGTGCGCATCGAACAGAAGAAGGACGCCCGCGTCTTCGAGGCGGTGCTCTATGATCCGGATCTCGGCGAAGGGACCGAGCGCGAGCTCTCCGACAGCTTGAGCGGCATCAACGCCGGCATGGCGCCGTTGTTGGAAGCCGAGAAGTTCGAAGAGTCGATGGAACTTTTGTCCCGCCTGAGAGGCCCGGTCGATGCGTTTTTCGACCGAGTGACCGTGAACGTCGACGATGCCGACGTTCGCGAGAACCGTTTGCGGCTTCTGGCGAGAATTAACGCGGTCATGAACGAGGTCGCGGACTTTTCGACGATTGAAGGCTGAGGGGCCGGGGAGCGAATCGATGAGCGATTGGGTTTATAACTTCGGAGACGGCGCCGCCGATGGCGGCGTCGAGATGCGCGCGCTTCTGGGCGGCAAGGGCGCGAATTTGGCCGAGATGTGCAAGCTGGGCCTGCCGGTGCCGCCGGGATTCACGCTGACGACCGAGGTCTGCACCCATTTCGCGAAGCACGGGAAGGGCTATCCCGATGGCCTCGAGGCCGAGGTCGCCCGGGCGCTCAAGCGCATCGAGGAGATCATGGAAACGCGGTTCGGCGATCCCGAACGGCCGCTTCTGGTA
>JASMAE010000152.1 GCA_030754475.1 Rhodospirillales bacterium | reverse complement strand
CCCGGCGCGACGCCTGTTCGACGTGCTGACGGGCACGATCCTACAGGCCGCGCCCGAGACCATGTCTTCGGCGTCGTCGGGGGCGGGCTGTGTATTGTGGCTCGCGGAGTACCCCGAGGACGGCGGCGGCGAGCGCAGCGTCTCGGTCATCGAGTATCTTCGCGGCGGCATGGGCGCCTACATCGGCCACGACGGCGAAGGCTACGACGGGGTGGACGCGCGCGATTCCTCGATCGCGAACCTCAGCAACAACCCGCTCGAGGTGGTCGAACGCGAGTGCGGGGTCATCGTCCGCAATTGGGACGTGCTTCCCGATTCCGGCGGTCCCGGCCGTTGGCGGGGCGGCGCCGCCGGAACCTGCACCATCGAGATCGTGCGCGACGGCGGCGCCATCTACGGCATCGGCATGGAGCGCATGCGCTTCCCCGCCTGGGGATTTCGCGGCGGCAAGCCGGGGCGGATGTACCGGGGCATCGTCAACCAAGGCCGCGACGACGAATACGACGTCGGCAAGATCGAGGAGATCCGCGTCGACGCGGGCGATACCATCACCATCATGCTGCCCGGTGCCGGCGGGTATGGTGATCCCTACCTACGCGATCCCGAAGCCGTGCTCCGCGACGTCCGATACGGCTTCGTGACCGAAGAGGGCGCGAAAAGCGACTACGGCATTGTGATCGCCGACGGCGGCGTCGACCAGAAGGCGACCGCGAAGTTGCGAAGCGGGCGGATCAAGGACAACGTGCATGCCGAGTTCGACTTCGGGCCCGACCGCGAAGCCTGGGAATCCGTTTTCGACGACGCGACCATGAACGCGCTGAATGCGCGCCTGTTCGCGCTACCGGTCTCTGAGCGCACGCGGGTACGCGCGCGGATCTTCGCGGTCGCGATCCCGGACTTGCCGCGATGCGGCGACGGCCGCTCGGTGACGGACGTGATCACCGATCCCGACGCTGTGCGCACGCGACTTCAGACCGCGATCGCGGACGCGTTCGCGGATGCGCCCGGGCCGGGGGCGGAGGCCGCGGCCCGCGCCGCCCAGTAAGACCGCGGGTGCCCCGGAACGCGTCGACAATCCCGCTCGCGCGTTCATCAACGGGCGCGTTGACCTTTACCCACGTCTGGCGATGATTGATAGGCATCGGCGAGCGTGAGGTTGCTCAGGCTCTCGTGATAGCGCAGGTGATTATTCGGCAATGCTGGAATCACCGCGCAGGCCATCCAACGCGATGCGGATTTTCTCCTCGGCCGAGTTTTGCTTGCGGGTCGCCCGGCGGATGTCCTGAACAATACGCTCAGACGATGATCCTCGGGTTCCGGGTTTCAGTCTCATCTTCACTCCTTGACGGTTACGTTGAGCCAGAAATCCTCCTTTCTCCAAATTGCCAAATCTGTCTCACAGGCGCTGACGGGGGACACGACGCAAGACCGCCAGCGGCATGCGTCAGGACGGCGCCAAACCCGCCGAGGCCGACAAAACCTGCCTACCTGGGACAACGGGATAAGCCTTCACGGAACAAGAACGCCGCTTGAAGCAGGTGGATATTTCTTGTTACGATCCCCCTCGGCTGGGGGGCGCGCGGGTCGCGGGTTAGGCTCCGCCCAACCACACCCTGGGAGGGAACCACATGAAGTCACATATCAAGCCATTACTTGCTTGCATCGCGGTAGGCGTCCTGCTTGCCGTTGGGTCGCCAATCCGCCTCGCGGCGGCGGAGACCGTGCTCAGGATCGGCGAGGCTGACCACGGCGACATCGACCCGCATCAAGGCGCGCTGTTTGCCGATGCAATTCTCTACTACAACATTTACGACATGCTGGTGTTCCCGTCGCTCGACGGCAAGACGACGGAGATTCGTCCGCATCTTGCCGAAAGCATCGACATCGACCCGACAGGCAAGGTCTACACGATCAAGCTTCGAGCCAACGTCAAGTTCCACTCGGGGAACACGATGACGGCCGACGACGTGGTCTTTTCGATGAACCGCATGCTGACTATTCAAAAGGGCTTCTCTTTTCTGTTTACCGGCGTGGTCAAGTCGGTCGAGGCGAAGGGCCCGCTCACCGCTGTCATCACGCTGAATGAACCCTCCGGGGCCTTCTACGCTTCGTTGGTGAGGCTCGGGATCGTCGATTCCAAGACGGTGATGGCCAACAAGCAAGCGGGTGACTTCGGCGAGTTCGGCGACTACGGAGGGGGGTGGCTACTCAAGAATTCGGCGGGCACCGGCGCCTATGAGGTCGTCTCCCACGAGCGCACGGAGCGCACCGTACTTAGAAAGTTCAAGGACTACTTCCTGGGCCACCACCCCAAGGCCCCAGACGTTGTCCACTTCACCTACGGCAACGTTGAACTGGCCGTGCTCACGGCGTTCAAGCAGGGCAAAATGGACCTCGTTCGGCCCTTGATCCAGCCCGAGACCAAGAGGGAGCTCTTGAAAATCAAGGGCGTGACCCTGGCGGCTGAGCCGGGCGTCAATCAACAATTCTTCTGGTTGAATAACACAAAGGCGCCTCTCGACGACGTGCACTGCCGCAGGGCGCTGGCCTATGCCCTCGATTACGAGGCGGTACACTCGCAAGAGCAAATTAAGCCCGGACTAACCGGGGCCAAGGCGTCTCACGGACCGCTCCTCGAAACCTTGCCGGGGTTCGATCCCAAGATGCCGCCCTTCGCAAAGCGCGATCTCGCGAAGGCCAAGGCCGAGCTTGCCCTGTGCAAGTACAAGCCCGCCGATCACCGGATCGATATTATTTGGATGGCGTCTAACCGAAAGACCGAGCGGTTCGCCCTCCTCATGCAAAGCAACTGGAAGGAACTCGGCTTCGAGTCCGACATCTCAAACCTCGTCTGGGCCCACTACGTAACCCGGCTCGCAAAACCCGAAACGGCCCCGATGGTGTCGCCCGTCTACGTCTCGCCGGCGATCCCCGACCCGGATTCGTACCTCTACCAGTCTTACCACTCGTCGCGGGGCGGCCAGTGGTCGGCGGGGTCTTACTTCTCGGATGCCGAGGTCGACAAGATGCTCGAGAAGGGTCGGACCATGTCGGTCGGACCAGAACGCACTGAGCTCTACAAGAAGGTCAACGCGCGGATACGCGACCAGCAGGCGGCTATCTTCGCAATGCAGTTGGTCAACCTCTGGCCAAAGCGCGATACCTTCTACTGGCCGAACCTCGAGACGCCGGGCATGAACAACGGCGTCCAGGGCGCCAATGTCGTGATCCGGATCATGGAGATGAGATGAACTGAGC
>JASMAE010000151.1 GCA_030754475.1 Rhodospirillales bacterium | reverse complement strand
ACGACGACGCCAGCCGGCGTCTCGTGCTTGCGTTCAAGCATGCCGACCGCACCGACGCGGCGCCGGCTTTCGCCGAGTGGATGGCGCGCGCCGGCGCCGAGCTTCTTGCAGACGGCCACGTCATTGCCCCGGTCCCGCTCCATTGGACGCGCCTGTTCCGGCGCCGTTACAACCAGGCGGCGCTGCTTGCCGCCGCCTTGGGCGCGAAGGCGGGCGTACCGGTGGCCCACGAGTTGATCGTGCGCCGCCGGCGAACGCCGTCGCAGGGCGGTCTCGGGCCCTCGGCCCGGCGCCGCAACCTCGCAGGCGCCTTCGCCGCGGCGCCGAAAGGCGCGGACGCGATCGCGGACAGGCGCGTGCTCCTGGTGGACGACGTGTTCACCACGGGTGCTACGGCGCGCGCGTGCAGCCGGGCCTTGCTGGGCGCCGGTGCGGCGGCGGTCGACGTGCTGACACTCGCCCGCGTCGTGCGCCCGTCTGCTTGAGAGGCTTTCGCATGCAAACCCGAAGCCGCGCGCCTATAGTGCGGTCCCCCGAGCGCGGGCCGCGACGGAGCAAGGGGCTTTGGCCGAGATCGAGATCTACACCTCGCCGTTCTGCGGCTACTGCTATCGGGCGAAGGCCCTGCTCGACGGCAAGGGCGCCGCGTATCGCGAGATCGACGTCGTGTTCCACCCGGCGAAACGCAGAGAGATGGTGGATCGCGCCGCCGGCGCCCGCACTGTGCCGCAGATCTTCATCGACGGATTGCACGTGGGCGGTAGTGACGAGCTTGCCGCCCTCGAGGCCGCCGGCCGCCTCGATCGGCTTCTCGATCGCAACGACGGTTCTTGAATTGGGCGCGAGCCGCATCTCTCGCCCCCTGGAAATCGGCGCGACTCGGGACTACCTTAGCCGCGCGTCACGCGATCGGCGAAGGAGTGAACGCCCGCCCATGATCGTCTTTCAGCTTGCTTGTGCGCAGGGCCACGAGTTCGAGACGTGGTTCCGAGACGGCGCAACGTATGACCGCGAGGCGCGGGCGCGGCGCATCGAATGCCCCCATTGCGGCGACACCAAGGTGATCAAGGCGCCGATGGCCCCCCATGTCGCCAAGCGTTCGGCGCGGCGCGAAGTGGCCGAAATGCGCGCCCGCGAGGTCGCCAAAAAGTACGTGCAGGCGGCCGAGAAGGTGCGCGAGCACGTCGAGGCGAACTGTGACTACGTGGGTCCCGAATTCGCCGAGGAAGCGCGCCGCATCCATTACGGCGAGACCGAGAAGCGCGGCATCTACGGCGAAGCGACCGACGGCGAGGCCAACGAGCTTAGCGATGAGGGGATCGAATATCACCGCGTCCCCTGGGCCCAGCGCAAGACGCACTGACGGACGCCGCCGGCGCGAAGTCCGTGCCTCAATCCTTGAGCGCGAACACGAGATAGTTGACGCTGACGTCGCGCCCGGTGCGCCACTCCCTGCTGAGCGGCCGGTAAACGAGACCCGCGATCTCGACGATCTCGACGCCGCCGCCTCGAAGCCCTCGCGCGAGTTCCGACGGGCGCACGAAATTGCGCCAGTCGTGGGTGCCGGCGGGCACCCAGCGAAGAACGTACTCGGCCGCCACCTTGGCGAGCGCAAGCGAGCGCAGCGTGCGATTGATGGTCGAAAGCACCATCGCGCCTCCGGGCCTGAGAAGCGCGACCGAAGCGGCGAGGAAGGCGTCGACGTCGGCGACGTGTTCCACCACCTCCATGTTAAGTACGACGTCATAGGTCCGGCCTTCCGCGGCGAGCGATTCCGGAAGGGCGACCTCGTATGCGATGTCGAGCCCGGCGTCGCGTGCGTGCGTCTGGGCGATCAGGATGTTCTCCTCGGCGCCGTCGATCCCGGTGACGGTCGCGCCGAGGCGCCGCATGGGTTCGCACAACAACCCCCCGCCGCAGCCGATGTCGATCACGTCTAGCCCGCGAAGCGGCCGCGGCGCTTCGGCGTCGCGCCCGAAGTGCCCGACGATGTGGTCGCGGGCGAAGCGCAGGCGCACCGGGTTGATCCGGTGGAGGGGCTGAAAGGCGCCGTCCGCGTCCCACCAGGCCGACGCCTGGGCCGCGAATCGTGCGATTTCGGCTGCAGACGCGGTCGATTGCGCGGCCCTCGTTTCGCCCGTCTCCCTCCGCGCCCGAGGCATCGCCCACCCCTTTCGATCCTGTGCTGCTCTTGCTTCGCGCGTCCGGGCCGGAGTATGTAGTGGCGCCAGTTCGGCTGCAACCGGCCCCTCGCACCGTACCGATCGAGATCGACCCCGCCGTCGCGGAAAGCGACCACGGCGGGGTCTCGCTCCGGCCGGCGGCGCGAGTGCCAATCGCGAGAGGGGCCCCATGGCCCGCATAGTTCAGAAGTTCGGCGGCACCTCGGTGGCGGATCTGGATCGGATCAAGGCCGTCGCCCAGCGAGTGGCGCGGGCGGCCGCCGACGGCGACGAGGTGGTCGTCGTGGTCTCGGCCATGGCCGGCGTCACCGACGAGATGGTGCAACGCGCGCACACGATCAGTTCGCTTCACGACGCGCGCGAGTATGACGTGGTAGTTTCCACCGGCGAGCAGGTCACCTGCGGGCTCCTGGCGTTGGCGTTGCAGCACCAGGGCGTGACCGCGCGCTCGTGGCTCGGCTGGCAGATACCGATCCGGACCGACGGCGCCCACGGCCGCGCGCGGATTCTCGCGATCGAGACGGATGCGTTGGAGGCCCATCTCGCCCGCGGCGAAGTGGCGGTCGTCGCCGGTTTTCAGGGACTCGGGCCCGACCAGCGGGTCACGACCCTC
This sequence comes from Rhodospirillales bacterium, assembly GCA_030754475.1. Classification (GTDB taxonomy): domain Bacteria; phylum Pseudomonadota; class Alphaproteobacteria; order Rhodospirillales; family JASLLV01; genus JASLLV01. The sequence continues at coordinate 252 of JASMAE010000151.1, read as the reverse complement.
GGCCGGGGCGGGTCCGATACCAGCGCGGTGGCGCTGGCGGCGGCCCTGAAGGCGGAGCGCTGCGACATCTTCACCGACGTGGACGGGATATTCACCGCCGATCCCCGTATCGTTGCCAGGGCGCACAAGCTGGATAGAATCACCTACGAGGAAATGCTCGAGATGGCGTCGGTCGGTGCCAAGGTCCTTCAGACCCGGGCGGTCGGTTTGGCGATGACGGAAGGCGTGCGGCTGCGCGTGCTTTCCAGCTTC
>JASMAE010000150.1 GCA_030754475.1 Rhodospirillales bacterium | reverse complement strand
CCAACTAACCTAGTGTCTTTGTTCTCGTGCTGGGGGGGGGGGTTGGTGGGCGGGGGGTGGGGGGCTGGGCGTGGGGCGGGTGCCCCGGGTGGGGGGGGTGGGGGCGGCGGCCGCGCCGGCGCCACCCGGTCGCGGAATAGGCTCGCCGCCGGGACGTCGCGCGCCCGCGCTAGCGGCCAAAAGGCAAAGGTGAGCGAGGTCAGCACGCCGAAGAGGCCGGCCAGCGCCAGCGGCGCCGGGAACACGCCGAGCCGGGGCGCCACGGGCAGCAGCTCGGCGACCGCCCACAGGCCCACCAGCGGCGCAATCGCGCCGAAAACGAGGCCGATCGCGATGCCCGCCAGGGCGAGCACCATCACCTGAAGGATGTAGATGCGGAACACGAGCCGCGAGGGCGCGCCGAGGCACTTGAAGGTGGCGATGGTCGCGATCTTGCCGTCCAAGTAGCTTCCGACCGCGTTGGCGACGCCGATGCCGCCGACCAAGAGCGCCGTCAGGCCGACGAAGGTGAGGAACAGCGTCATGCGCTCGATGAACCGGCGCACGCCGGGAACCGCGTCGTCGACGGCGCGGATGCGCCAGCCCGCTTGCGGATAGGCGCGTTCGAGATCCTCGATCCAAACTCCGCCGTCGACCCCGGCAGCGAGCACTACGCGGGTCTGGTAATGGATGTGGCTTCCCGGCTGCACCAGGCCCGTGGCGACCAGCGCATCCGCGCGAATCATGAACCGCGGCCCGAGACTGAAGACCGACGCCACGCGGTCGGGCTCGCGGGCGATCGTTCCGCGGACCGTGAACGTCGCCTCGCCGATGCGCACCGCATCGCCGATGCCGATCCCGAGCCGCGTCAGCAGGTTGCGCTCCGCCAGGCCGCCCCAGTGCCCATCGCGTTGGCCAAGCGCCTCGTCGAGGGGCATGGCGGGCTCGGTCGCCACGGCGCCGAACAGCGGGTAGCGCCCGTCGACCGCCTTCAACTCGACCAAGGAGCGCGCCGCGGGTGTGCGCGCCATCGCCCGCATCTCGATCGTGTTCGAGACCGCGCGCGCGCGCGCCGCGACGAAGGCCGCTTCGTCGGCTGCCATGGGCTGATTGTGAAGGCGAAGCTCTACGTCGCCGCCGAGAAGAAGCGCGGCGTCTCGTTGCAAACCGCTGATCACGGACTCGCGCACCGAACCGACGGCGGCGATAGCGCCAACGCCAAGCGCGAGACACGCAAGCAAGATACGGAAACCGCGAAGGCCGCCCCGCATCTCGCGCCGGGCGATGCTGAGGGCGAGCGCGGTGTTGTTCACGGCCCCGCCTTCGGGGCCGCCGTGGATGCGGGCGCGTTCCGCGTGTCGTTGGCGATGCGGCCGTCGACCAGGTGGATCTGCCGGGCGCACCGGTCTGCGACGCTCACCTCATGGGTCACGAGCAGTAGGGTCGAGTTGCGCCGCGCGTGCATCTCGAACAGGACGTCGATCACCGCGCGGCCGGTCTCGCCGTCGAGGTTTCCGGTGGGTTCGTCGGCCAAGAGGATGGCCGGTTCGGTGACGAAGGCCCGGGCCATAGCCACCCGTTGCTGTTCGCCGCCCGAGAGTTGGGCCGGATAGTGGCCGCCGCGCGCGGCGAGACCCACCGTCGAGAGCTGCGCCTCGGCCCGCGCGAACGCGTCGTCGTGTCCTGTGAATTCGAGCGGGAGCGCCACGTTCTCGATCGCCGTCATGGTCGGCACCAGGTGAAAGTCCTGGAAGACGAGCCCGACGTTGTCACGCCGGAAGAGCGCCAGCGCGTCCTCGTCCAGACGCGTGATCTCGTTGCCCGCCGCAATAATCGAGCCCGAGGTGGGGCGCTCGAGACCCGCGATCACCAACAGCAGCGAAGTCTTGCCCGAGCCCGAGGGCCCGATCACGCTCACCGTTTCGCCCACGCTCACGCGGAGGTCGATACCGCGCAGAACGTGCACCGGGCCGGCGGCGCTCGTCAGGCGCAAGTGCAAATCGTTCACGCGAACGGCGTCGGCGGGCGATTGGGCGTCGTTTGCCAATGGCGTTCCTTGAGCTGTGGGCTTCGCGGCGGGTTCGCGATGTGGTAGCAGAAGTCGAAACCGTGGGCACATATTTCTTTGAGCGATTCGCCGCCGCACGGGCGCTGGCGGTCCTGGCGGTCCTGGCCGAGCTTGCGGCGTCCGGGGCGCCCGCGCGCGCCGAGACCGTTCGCATCCTGGTGCTTGGCGACAGCCTGACGGCCGGATACGGGCTCGATCTCGCGGACACGTTTCCCGTCCGTCTCGAACGCGCGCTCCGTGACGAAGGCTTGGATGTCGCGGTCATCAACGCCGGCGTCTCGGGCGACACGACCGCGGGCGGGCTTGCGCGCCTTGGCTGGGCGCTGGCCGATCGGCCCGATATCGCGATCGTGGCGCTTGGCGGCAACGACGCGCTGCGCGGGCTCGACCCCACCACCACCCGCGCCAACTTAGACGCCATCGTGACGCGCATCGAGGCGGCCGGCGTTCGCGTCCTGCTCGCGGGCATGAAGGCGCCGCCCAACCTCGGCGCCGAATACGGCCGCGCGTTCGAAGCCGTCTTCGCCGGCATCGCCGAGCGCCACGGCGTCGCGTTCTACCCCTTCTTTCTCGAAGGGGTTGCGGCGGTGGCGGCGCTGAACCAGGACGACGCCATCCACCCCAACGCTCGCGGCATCCACATCATGGTCGAAGGGATCGTGCCGTATGTGCGCGACCTGATCGCCGACGTGGATTGAAGGCGCGCGTGGGGCGCCTCAACCCGAGGGAAAATGCAGGAACATCTTGCCCAAACCGTTGAGAACGCCGAAGAGCTGCTTGAACTCGGCGTGGAACCGCTCCCAGGCGAGGTCCGGGTTGCCGACCCGAAGCCCGGCGTGGACGGCCGCGAGATCCCGTTCCCCGTCGATCCTGGTGACCATGGCCGCGGCAAGCGGCGGCAGTGGAAAGCTGAGCGAGACGCCGCCCAAGTTGGCGGCGAGCGGTTTTCCCGGTTTCATGGCGGCGACGAACGCGTCCGCGTCCATTTCCCAAAGCACCGGAACAGCGTCCGCGGACTCGGGCGCGGCCACCGCCCGGGCGCCGCTCGACGCTTTGAGCGCGTAGAAGACGTGCTTTGCCATGTTGCCCGCGAGAAGCTCGGCCGCCGCACAGCGTTCGATCCACGGAAGCGCCGCCATTCGGCGTCTCAAGTCGGCGGAGGCCACGTAAACGTCGGGGTCGTATGCGGTAGGCTCGACGAAGGCGGTGATGCGCAAGTCCGTGGCGGTGCAAAGCGCGGCGATCTCGGAAACCCGATAGGCGCGGTCGCGGCCGTGAAGCAGAAGATCGTGGAGCCCCGCGTCGCCGCCCGTCAGATGGTCGCGAACGAAGGGATTGCGCTTGAGCCAATTGGTCGGAGGAAGCAGATCGACGAGCCTGCGGGCCAGCGCAAGCCGGTCCGCAGGCGGATCGTCTTCGGCGAGGCGCCGGAGCAGATCCTGGACCGGATAGACACCGGTCCGCCCCAATTCACCGTAGACCATGAGCCCCATTCCGCCGTCGTCGGCAAGCACGCCGACCAGCGCCTCAAGCCCCGCCTGGGGGTCGGCAAGGTGGTGCAGAACGCCGCAGCAATCCACGTAGTCGAAGGTGCCCAAACCCGCTTCGCCCAGGTCCTCGATCGCACACGTCTCGAAACGGATATTGTCGAGACCGCGGACGTGGGCGCGCGCTTCGGCGATCGCACGGGCGGCGGCGGACGCGTCGATGTAGACGACTTGGCCGGCGGCGGACGCATCGGCGAGTTGTTGCGCCAGCATGATGGTGCCGTCGCCGGTTCCGCCGCCCGCGATCAGCGCCCGGAAGGGCCGGCGGAAATCGCGCCTGCCGGCGAAGACGTAATGGTTGATTTCGGCGAGGTGGCTCGGCGAGCCCGTGATCAGGCGCTGGCGCTCGTCGGCCGGGTTGCGGGCCGGATAGGGATAGGCCTCGTATTGGGCGCCGACGGGATCATCGGTCATGGCGAAGGGCGGAGCTCGGATCGCCGAAGGAAGCGTGCGCGGCCGCTATTAAAGCACGTTCCGCGCCGGCCCTTGAGCCCCTTCGGCGCGGACGCGCCTCAAGCGTCGCTTGGCAATTGCCGCGGGCCAACGATAATAGGGCCGCCATGGGAATGATTCGTTCAATCATCGCGATCGGGCTCGCCGGCCTCGTGGGCGCGACTGTGGCGCGTGCCCAGGAAATGCCGTCGGTCCAGCGGTTCGACGCCTGGGAGAGCGTGACGGCCAGCGTGGATGGCAAGAAGATCTGTTACATGGGAAGCGTTCCCGGAAAATCGGAAGGCGACTATCGCCGCCGCGACAAAACCGCGATCCTTATCAGCCACCGGCCAGAGGAGAAGAGCTTCGACGTGATCAGCGTCGAGGCGGGCTATACCTACAAGCAAGGCTCGGACGTTACCGTGCTGATCGGCGGCGCCACGTTCACGCTGTACACCGATGGCGGCTACGCCTGGGCCGACGACGCCAAGACCGACCGGGCCTTGATCGAAAACATGAAGCGGGGCCGCTCGATGGTGATCAAGGGCATCTCCAGCCGCGGAACGATTACGACCGACACCTATTCGCTGGTCGGCTTCACCGCCGCGTACGGTGCGATCGGCAAGGCGTGCGACGCCGGTTCCCGGTGATGGAGGGATCGTGGACGCCGCTCACCAGAACCTGATCGGGCTTTCCCGAGGCGAGCTCGGGTCCCTCGTCCAGTCCATGGGCGAGAAACCGTTCCGCGCGCGTCAGCTCTGGCACTGGATCTACGATCGCGGCGCGGCCGACTACCAGGCCATGACGCCGCTCGGCAAACCCTTGCGCGCGCGGCTCGCGGCCGGCTTCGACCTCGTCCGACCTGAGGTGGCACGCGAGGACGCGTCCGCGGACGGCACGATCAAGTGGCTTTTCCGCTTCGCCGACGGCAGCGAGGCCGAGACGGTGTTCATCCCCGAAGTTGACCGCGGCACGCTTTGCGTCTCGTCCCAGGTGGGGTGCACGCTTAGCTGCACCTTCTGCCACACGGGCACCCAGCGCCTGGTTCGCAATCTGGCGGTGGCGGAAATCGTCGGCCAGTTCATGGCCGCGCGCGATGCGCTCGCCGACTGGCCGAGCAAGCGACCCGACCGCCGCATCACCAACTTGGTGATGATGGGCATGGGCGAGCCGCTCTTCAATTTCGACAACGTCGCCAAGGCCCTTGCCATCGTCATGGACCCAAACGGGATCGCGCTGTCGAAGCGCCGCATCACGTTGTCCACCGCCGGCGTCGTCCCGATGATGCGCCGATGCGGAGACGAGATCGGGGTCAAGCTCGCGGTCAGCCTGCACGCGCCCGACGACGCGCTCCGCGACCGTCTCGTGCCCATTAATCGGAAATACCCGCTCGACCAGCTGATGGCGGCGTGCCGCGACTATCCCGGTGTCCACAACGCGCGGCGGATCACCTTCGAATACGTGATGCTCGACGGCGTCAACGACGCCCCTGAGCAGGCCCGTGCGCTCGCGCGGCTGGTCGCCGGGATTCCGGCCAAGTTCAACCTGATCCCTTTCAACCCCTGGCCCGGCGCGCCGTACCGTTGTTCGTCGGCGGCGGCGATCGAGCGCTTCTCGGCGATCCTCAACGACGCCGGCTATACGGCGCCGGCGCGCGCGCCTCGCGGCCACGACATCATGGCCGCGTGCGGCCAACTTCGGACCGAAAGCCTGCATGCGCGCGCATCCCTTCGCGCGTCGGGCGCAGGCGGCGACTAAGCCGTGCTGGATGCGATCACAACCATCGGAATCGGAGCACTCACGGTCTACCCGTTTTGGCGAATCCTGACGCGCGCGGGAATCTATCAGCCCATCGCGCTGCTCGCCTTCCTCGGCTTTCCGGGGGTGCTGATCGTTGCCACCGTGCTTGCCTTCGGGCGCTGGCCGAACGTCGAGGGGCGCGCGCCGTGACCGACATCGTCGATGCCGTCCAAGCGCTTCCGGCGATGACGTTCGGGCTCTATTTCGCGCTCGTGGCCTACCTCGTCGTCGCCGCGTTGCGAATCCTGGGCAAGGCTGGTCTTTCCGGTTGGTGGGCGGTGCTGAGCACGCCTCCGCTGGTCCTGGTGACGGTCTGGGTGTTTGCGTTCGCCCGCTGGCCGCGCGAGGCGAGCGTCCCGCGCCCGCCAGCGAGCCCCGGGGGCGTCTAAACGGATAAAAGGGCGGCCCGGCGGGGGCGTGGACCGGCGCCGACCAAGCGGATGAAGCGCCAGGTGTGAGCTTTCTTGCCGCGTCCCCCCTTTTCCCCAATACTCGGCGCCGCAGCGACCGCCGAGAATGACGACTGGGGCGAAACGCCGATGACCGCCGATATTCGCAAAGTGGTCCTCGCCTATTCGGGCGGGCTCGACACCTCGGTCATCCTTAAGTGGCTGCAGGACGCGTACCGCTGCGAGGTGGTGGCGTTCACGGCCGATATCGGCCAGGGCGAGGAGCTCGACGAGGCCCGGCGCAAGGCCGAGATGATGGGCGTCGAGGAGATCTTCGTGGAGGATTTGCGCGAAGAGTTCGTCAAGGACTTCGTCTTTCCCATGGTCCGCGCCAACGCGCTCTACGAGGGAACCTATTTGCTCGGCACGTCGATCGCCCGGCCCCTGATCGCCAAACGCCAGATCGAGATCGCAGAGAAAACCAATGCCGATGCGGT
>JASMAE010000149.1 GCA_030754475.1 Rhodospirillales bacterium | reverse complement strand
AACTGCGCCCGCGTCAGCCAGAATTGATCGCTCATGTGATGTCCTCCTTGAACAGGATCATCATCATCGGCAAAAATGCTGAACAGAAAATTAATGGGTCCTGACCCTAGATATCGAGGATGGCGCCGATCTCGCCGACCGGGTCATCGTTCCAGTTCCGGACCACCTGGCGCCCAAGATCGGAAGCGCGTTCCCAAAGTGCTGTGTCGATTACCCCGAATTCGCGCAAGACCGCGACCAGGGCCGTCTCGGCCGCGCGCGCCGCGCCGTCGTCCGCCTTCACCACGATCCCGAGGCCGTGTTCCGCCACGAGGGCGCAATAGACCCCTTCGGCGCCGGCCTTCGCGAGAATGCGCGGGGCCAAGAGCTCGAGAATGCGGGTATTGAACGAACCCGTTCCCGAAATCAGCCGCGGGTGCTCGGCCCACGCCTTGCGGATGCGCCGGGCCGCGCGGACGCGCGCGTGGGCGAAGCGGCCCGGTTCGGCGAGGCGCGCCATTCCCCGCGCGATCGCCGCGAGCGGGGCCGCGTAGGTGGGAATCGAACAGCCGTCGATGCCGTGGTGCGAAAGCGCTTCGCCGTACATCTCCTCGAGCGTCGCGCGCACGCGCATCTGCACGGGATGGTCCGCGTGGGTGTAGCCGGCGACGTCTTCGCCCATGTGCCGCGCGTGGGTGAGCATGCCCGCGTGCTTGCCCGAGCAATTGTTGTGGATCGCGGTCGGCCTGGAGCCCTTGCGCGCGAACGCCGCCGCCGCGCGCGCTTCCAGCGGCGCATGCGCCCCGCACTCCAAATCGCCCTCGTTAAGGCCGACCCGCCCGAGCCAGGCGATGACGCGCTCGGTGTGCGCGGGCTCGCCCCGGTGTGACGCGCAGGCGAGCGCCAGCTCCTCGTCCGTGACGGCGAACGCGTTCGCCGCGCCGGTCTCGACGATGGGAAGCGCCTGCAAGGCCTTGATCGCCGAGCGCGGGTAGATGGCGCGCCCGACCTCGCCCCAGTGCGCGAGCGTATCGCCCGAGGCGTCGGCGACGGCCGCGAAGACCCGATGACGGCTTTCGAGAGCATCGCCGCGCTTCACCTCGACGACGATCTCGGTTCGCGCGCGGCGGCCAAGATCGACACTCGCTTTTGCTGGGGCTTCTTCGGTCGGGCCGCGCAGGTTCATTCTTGCGGCCCCGAGCATTCGGCTTCGGGGTTCAGGACCCGAATCGGACGGCCGTCGAGGTATGCCTCCACGGCCGCGACCGTATCCGAATAAAAGACCCGATAGGTGTCGCGCGTTACGTAGCCGAGATGCGGCGTCAAGACGACGTTCTCGAGCGCGAACAGGGGATGGTCGGCCGCCAGCGGTTCGGTCTCGAACACGTCGAGGCCGGCGCCGGCGATGCTGCCCGCGCGCAAGGCCTTGAGAAGCGCCGCCTCGTCGACGATGGGCCCGCGCGACGTGTTGACCAGGATTGCGTCCGGCTTCATCAAGCCGATCTCGGTCGCCCCGACCAGGCCGCGGGTGCGCTCGCTCAAGACCAAGTGCACGCTGACAACGTCCGATGCGGCGAACAATTTTTTCTTGTCCACCCAGCGCGCGCCCCTTTCTTCGGCCAGCTCGGGTGTCAGGTTCTCGGACCAGGCGACGGGCTCCATGCCGAACGCCTTGCCGATCAGCGCGACCCGGGCGCCGAGGCGCCCGAGCCCCACAAGGCCCAGCCGACGGCCGATCAGGTCCTGGCCGACGGTCCGCCCCCAGGCACCGTTCCGAATCGCGCGGTCCTCGATCGCGATGTTGCGCGCGAGCGCGAGGATCAGACCCCAGGTCAGCTCCGCCGTGCTCAAGGGCGCGACCCGGGTGCCCGAGACCACGACACCGCGCTCGGTCGCGGCGCCCAGATCGACGGCGCGATTGCCCATGCCGGTGGTGACGAGCAGGCGAAGCGCGGGCAGCCTGGCCAGCAACGCACGCGAAAAAGGCGTGCGTTCGCGCATGATGCAGACGATCGCAAATGGCTCAAGCCGGGCCGCAATCGCGTCCTCGTCCGCCAGGTGGTCGTCGAAGACGGTAATCGCGCAACGCTCGCGAAGCCCCGACCAATCCGCCATCGCGAGCGCTGCGCCGTGATAATCGTCGAGGACGGCGAGCCTGGTTCCCGCGCCGCCGGATCGCGGACGTTTCGTCATCCGACCAGGGGGAAACGTTCGGCGTACTCGTCGGCCGCGTCCTCCATGGTGGTGAAGATCGCGCCGTGCTCCAGCAGCTTGAGGATGAGGCGCTCCAAGAGCAGCATGCGGTGGCCGCGGCCGATGACGTAAGGATGGAACGTGTACGTGAGCACGCCCCACTCGGTGATGCGTGTCATGTAGTCGAAGTCGTCGAACCAGTTCTCAAGCACGCCCCCCGCGGCGCGCATGCCCTCGAGGATGAAGGTTTTCGTGCGGACGAATTCGAAGTGGGGATAGTCGTCCAACGTCCAGCTGATGGGCATTTCGATCAAGGGCGTCGCCCGGCCGAAGCGCACCGGCTCTTCGAGCGCGATCACGTCGCCGGTGCGTGCGCGGTAGGGCGTGTAGTCGTCGCCCATGAGGCTGGTGTCGTAGAAAAAGCCATATTTGAGCAGAAGCTCGATGGTGTGCTCGCTCAGATCCCACGACGGCGAGCGGTAGCCGCGGGGCTTGCGGCCCGCGAGCCGTTCGATCGATTCGATCCCGCGCACGATCCCGTCTTCCTCCTTCTCGAGGCTCAAGTCGGCGGGTGGGACATGGGTCCAGCCGTGGTGGGCGATCTCGTGGCGCTCGTCGACGACGCGCTTGCTCTCTTTTGGGTAGGTTTCGATCACGATGCCGGGAATGAACCAGGTGGACCGAATCCCGTACTTGTTGAGGAGCGCCAGGATACGCGCCGCCCCGACCACCCCGAACTCGCCTCGCGAAATGGGTGTCGGCGTCGTAAGGCCGCGGGCGATCCAGCCCGACACGGTATCGAAATCGAAGGTGAGGCAGACAAGGTGACGCGCCATGATTTCCTCCCTGTTGGTCCGGCGAAGCCCAAGACCGCCGGGCGCGATGCGCCCGCGCCTTCGTCGCTACTGGGTGGCCGCCGCGCGCGAGTCCGCGATCAGCGAATCAGCGACGTCGAGGACCTTGTCGATGCGCGCCAGGCCGTCGAGCAGCTGGTCCTCGGTAATGCAGAGCGCGGGCGCGATGCCGAGCATGTTGGGACGCAAATAGACGTAGACGCCATTGTCGGCGAGCGCCTTTTTGATGCGCCCGAGCCCGCCGCTGGCAGCGAAGAACGCTTCGGTCCGATCCGGCAGCAACGGCGCCCGCGTCGCGCGATCGCTAACCAGCTCGATGCCTGAGAACAGGCCCTTGCCACGGACGTCGCCGACGCATCCGTGCTTTTCCTTGAGCGCTTCGAGCGCGCCCAGCAGGACCTCGCCCAAGCGGGCCGAGTTCTCGATCAGGCCTTCATCACGATAGACGCCGATCGCCGCGATCCCGGCAGCGCAAGCCAGCGCGTGGCCCGAATAAGTGGATCCCGACCAAAGCGTATTTTCGTCCATGAACGCGGCGATGCGCTCGCTCACCACCGTCGCGCCGAGCGGCACGGCCGAGTTCGTGAGGCCCTTGGCCGTCACCAAGATGTCGGGAACGACTCCGTAATGGTCGACGCCGAACCAGCGGCCCGTGCGTCCCCATCCCGACATGATCTCGTCGGCAATCAAGAGAATTCCGTATTTGTCGCAAAGCGCGCGCAGGCGCGGAAGGTAATCGTCCACCGGCACGATCAGGTTGTTGGCGGGCCCGGTGATGGGCTCGACGATGATCGCCGCGATGAAGTCCGGGTTCTCGAACTCGATCAACTCCTCGATCGCGCCGACGCACTCGCGCGCGCAACTGTCCGGCTTGTGGCCGAATGTGCAGTGGTAGCAGAGCGGCGAAAACGCGTGCAGCGCGCCTACCATGCCGGGCTCGTTATGGGGCCGGCGCGCGTCGCCGGTGAGGCTCACCGCGCCCGAACTGGCGCCGTGATAGGAACGGTAGCGGGCGATGATCTTGGGCCGGCCGGTCACCATCTTGGCGATCTTGATCGCGTATTCTATCGCCTCCGAGCCGCCCGACGAAAAGTAGGTCTTGGCGAGATCGCCTGGCGTCACGTCGGCGATCAAGCGCGCGAGCCGGCCCCGGACCTCGGTCGCGAAGCTGGGCGCCGCGTAGCAAAGCGTGGCCGCCTGCGCCTTTACCGCGGCGACGATCTTCGGGTGTTGGTGGCCGGCGTTGACGCAAACGAGCTGGTTGGAGAAATCGACGTATCGCCCGCCGTCGGCGTCCCAGAAATAGGGGCCTTCGGCGCGAGCGATCGTGAGTGGAGCGAGCGTGTTCTGCTTCGACCAGGGGAAGAGCACAAATTCTCGGTTCTCGGCCGCGACCGCGTCCATCGCCCGTCCTTCCGCTCGCACGCGCCTTCCAGCCATCACAGCACCCGGCGACAGGCCAGTCAAGGCGGCGCCGTCAGCGCGCCTTCCCCTGCGGGCGCAGTCCCTCGGCGACCAGGCGCGCGATGCGCGCGTGGTCCTCGCCGATCGGGGCACCGCGCTGCGCTTGCAGCGGAACATGGGTCCCGACGCCGGCCTCGCGGGCGCGCTCGATCGCCAACGCGGCCTGCGCCAGGTCGCAGACCGCCATTCCTTGGATGACGGCGAGAATGCGTTCGCACCCGCCCGTTCGCCCCGGCGCGAGGCCGCCGACGACGGCGCCCATGTCGGCGTCGATGCGCGCCTCCAAGGCTTCCCGCGTGATCTCGCCGCGGCCGATCCAGGCGGCGAAGTCGCCGCGCAGCAGCGCGTAGTCGAGCTCGTCGACGATCACCCGGTCGATTTGGGCCAGCACCGCGAATTCCACTTCGTGAACCCCGCCCATGGAGCACAGCACCGCGCCCTCGGCCAGCATGCCCGGCGCGATGACGGGCGCTTGGGCGAGGGTCAGCGTGACGACGATGTCGGCGCCCGCCACCGCGTCCGCGACCGTCGCGGCACTCAACGGCGCTGCGACCTCGCCTTGAAGCGCCGCCGAGACAGCCTCGGCGCCGTCGATGGTGCGGGACGCGATGCGGATTGCGGCCAGATCGAACGCGTGGTCCAGCATCCGGACCGCTTCGGCGCCGATTCGCCCGGCCCCGATCACCGCCGCCACCGAGGCACCGGGCGTCGCCAGGTGCTTGGCAGTGATCGCCGCGGTGACGGCCGTGCGGCGCTTGGTGAGCCAGCTCTGCTCGACGAGCCCCAGGATCACGCCGGTCCGGCTGTCGCAGACGGCGAAAGTGTAGCTGCCGAACTGGGCGCCGAAGAAAATCCCGGCCAGCCCGAGTGACGGCAGCACCGCCCCCTTGATCCCCCATGGCGTCGGCGCCTCGCCGGGGACGACCATCACGGACATCGCGGGCGTGGATGTAACCGCGCGTTCGGCCCCGTAGCGGCGCCAAGCCTCTTCGATGCATGTGAAGGAGTCCTCGACGCGCAATAGCCCGCGGACGTCGGTCTCGGTGAGGACGATCACGGTCCGGCTCCGGTGCCGGGCGCGCGATTCACGCGTGATCGGCCTTCGCGAACCGGTCGATCGCCCCGATCCCGATGTCGAACGACAGGTTCTTGCCGCACATGGCCTCGGCAAGGATGCGCGCGCAGCAGGGCCCGGCCGTGTAGCCCATGCCGGGGAAGGTGTTGACGAACAGGCCGGGGACACCGGGAACCGGCCCCAGAACCGGCCTGCCGTCCGGGGTTTCGTTCACGGTACCGGCCCAGGTGCGGATTACGCGCAAGTGCGCCACGTCCGGAACCACCTGCATCGCCGTCCACAGATTCGCCTGCATCGTTTCGCGCACCACCGCAGGCAGGCCGGTCGCCGGATTCAAGGTCGCGGGCCAGCCGCCGCCGATGATCAAGTTGCCGGCCTTGGCCTGCTTGAAGGTGAGCTTGCGTCCTGCGGTATAGACCAGATGGTTGACCTTGTGTTCGGTCGGCTCGGTGACGTTCATTTGGATCGGCCGCCCGCCGGCAGGCAACGTAATGCCGAGTAGATCGCCGATCGCATCGCACCAGCCGCCCGCGGCGATCACGACGCGCGCGCACCGAATCCGCCCCTGGTTCGTCGTCGCCTCGAAACCCGTCTTTCCGGACGTCAACGCATTGAGCTCGGTGAACCGCCGGATGCGGGCGCCCGCGCTTTCGGCGGCGCGTGCGATCGCCACCGTTGCCAGCAGCGGGTTGATCTTGCCCTCATTGGGGCAGAATTCCGCCCCGACCACGCGCTCCGAGACATAGGGCGCTAGGCGGACCACCTCGTCGCGGCCGATGATCGACGATTCGACTCCGTGGCTGTTCTCCAGCGCCACCTTGCGTTCCAAGAGCGCGATCTGGTCCTCGGATTCGGCCACCATCAGCCCACCCTCGGTCACCAACTCGATGTCGTCGTCGAACTCGCCCGCCAGCTCCTTCCAGACCTCGATCGAAAGCTTCAGCAACGGCAGGACCGGCAGGTACGCCTCGATCCATTCCGGGGTCTGGTCGTTGAAACTGTTGAACGACATCTGCGAGTGAATGGAGCCGGCATTCGCCCCCGACGCCTCGCCGTTGACGTCGGCGCGGTCGATCACCACCACCTCCACCCCTTCGCGGGCGAGATAGAGCGCGGTGGCGCAGCCGGCGACCCCGCCGCCGATGACGAGCACGTCGGTCTCGATATCCATGAACCACCCTTCGGGCCACGATGGGGACTGTGCCGGCGGAGGACTGCCGCGGGCGCGTGCCTGGGCGGAAACGATACCGCCGCCTCCGTCGCCGGGCAAGGCCGCCGCCACTTTACACCGCCTCCCGTTCAGTAGAACGCGTCCACCGCGCGCCCCGTTCCGGCGAAGAGATCGAGGCAACGCTCGAACCACGCGGCCAGCGGATCGCCGTCGGCGAGAAGCCGGAAGGGGCTGATCATCCGCGCCCACTGAAAGGTCCCGAAGACGACGTAATCCACGTACAGCGGCCGTTCCCCACCCAGGAAGGGCCGGTCCAAGACGCAGGCGCGCAAGGGCTCGAGCAATTCGCGCCACGCGTCGATTCGCCCCTCGCGGTCCGCCTGCATCTCCTCGAGGGTGCGGCCGAACCGCGCTTCTTGGCGCGAGCGGAAATACGCCCGGTCCTCGGGCAAGAGCCGGTCGTGGAGGTCGCCGGCGAGCATTTGCACCGCGGGCAAGTGCACGGCGGGCCTGAGCCAGACATGCACGAACAGCGCGAACGCGCGCCCCGCTTCGCCATCGAACAGGCTCGCCCCGTGAGCATAAGCGCATTCTAAGTGTTCGGCGATGCGCCAGCTGTCCTCGATCACGCAGGCCCCGTCCTCGATGACCGGAAGTCCCTTGCGGCGGCTGTCGCAGATTCGTGCGATGTCGACATGGCGGCACGCGCGCGTCTCATACGCCAGCCCCTTGTGGGCAAGCGCCATGCGCGTCCGCCAACAGTTGTTGCTGATGCGCGCGTCGCCCGCGGCGACGATCTCGTAAAGTGTGATGGCCACCGCGCGCCGGCCGGGTTAAGTGAGCCAGCCCCCGTCCACCGGCACGAACGCGCCCGTCATGTAGGCGGCCGCGTCCGAGAGCAGGAACACCGCGACGCTCGCCATCTCCCCCACCTCGGCGACCCGGCCCATGGGGATGTGGTCGAGGAAGGCGCGGTACTTCTCGGGATCGGCGAAGCTCGCCGCCGTCATCGGCGTGCGCACGACGCCGGGCGCGAGAACGTTGACCCGGATATCGTGCTGGGCCCAGTCGTAGGCCAGCGAGCGGCCGAGCATGGTCACGCCGCCCTTGGACGCGGTGTAGGGCGCGATCCCGAACATGGGCGTGGTCTGGCCGCCGATCGAGCCGATCAGCACCATGCGCCCGCCCCGCTCCTGGGCGATCATCGCCCGCGCCGCCGCGCGCGCCGATAGATACGTTCCGGTCAGGTTGACGTCGATGATGCGGGCGAATTCGTCGCGGTCGAATTCGTCGGCGCGCTTCTTCTCCCGGACCTGGACGCCCGCGGCCGTCACCAGCGCGTCGAGGCGGCTGAATTCGGTGATCGCCGCCTCGACCGCGGCCTCGCAAGAGTCCTGATCGCGGACGTCCATGGTGATGGCGATGGCGCCGTCGAGTTTTCGCGCCGTTTCCTCGGCCCCGGCCGCGTCGATGTCGGCGCATCCGACGCGCATGCCCTTCTCGACAAGCGCCTCGGCGACGGCGCGGCCGATCCCCGACCCCGCGCCGGTAACCAGACCGACCTGACCTGCAAACATCTCGTTCTCCCGGTAGTCTGACAGGGGTTTCGGCGCCGCGCCCGTCACACGTCACGCACGAAGAGCCGCCGCGCGAACTTCCAGCCTTCCTGGTGTCGTTCGAGGATGTCGTCGTAGCGGCCGATCGCCTGGAGCTTGGGCGGCGCGCCGTCGTGGCTGACGTAGATGACGGCCTCGGCCGACGCCTCGGCGCGGTTCTCCGCGAGCGTCCGGATCACGGGATGCGTGGTGATGTGGCGTTCGCGGAAGTTCGCTTCGCGGTGGCGTTGGACGAGGCGGTCCTGGTTCGCCTTGATCCCCGTCCGTGCCGGAGCGTCGGGATTACCGGGGATGAATTCGACGTCTTCTGTGAAACAAGCGGCCATCAGCTCGAGGTCCTGATCATCGAGCGCCAAGGCGTACTTGGCATACAGCTCAGCGATCTCAAGCCGGTCGAACGCGTCGCGCAGCGTCCGCGCCTGACCGGCGCTTTCGTTCACGTCTCGCTCCTTATGCGTCGCGGGTCCACGGAGTTTTCTCTAGGTGTCCGGAACGAAGGCGCGTTCGACGAACACCCAGCGGCCGCCGCGCTTCTCGAGCACGTCGTCATAGCGGCCCATGGCCTCGATGTGCGGCGCGGCCCCGTCGTCGGAGGAGATAATCACGACCTCGGCCGAGACCTGGGCGCGCCCCTCGTCGAGGGTCCGGATCACCGGGTGGGTCGTCAAGTGGCGTTCGCGGAAACGGCGCTGGCGGTGCCGTTCGACGAGCCGGTCTTGGTTCGCCTTGATGCCCTCGCGGTAGGGAACGCCCGGGATCCCGCACTTGAACTTGACGTCGTCGGCGAAAACCTCGGCCAGCATCGCGAGGTCCTGTTCGTCGAGCGCGAGCGCATAGCGGTTGTAGACCTCGGCGATCATCAGCCGGTCGATGGCTTGCGCGACGGCCGCGCCATTCGTTGCAAAGTCGTTCATCCTCTCCTCGGATTCCGTGGATCGGATCACGCGCCCACCATATCGCGCGGCCACTTTCGAGGCGAGGGTATTCACGCCCCGTCTGGCCGCGGTCTATTATGGCCGTGTCCCGCCGCCCGTTGGCGCGTTCGATCATATTTTCATGACGCCCCCCGCATCCACGCCCGTCCCGACCGACGCTCGCCGCGGCATCGGTTGGATGCTGATCGCCATGCTGCTGGCGGTGATCATGGACGTCACCGCAAAGCACCTGTTGGAGAGCTATTCCGTCGCCCAGATAATCTGGGCGCGCTACGCCTTCCATCTGGCGGCCCTGGCTCTCATCCTCAGGCACCGTTACCGTGCCGCGCTTCGCACGCCCAGGTCCGCCCTTCAGACGGCGCGCTCGATCGTCCTAGTGATCTCCACGGCGCTGATCTTCACCAGCCTCAAATTGATCGCCCTCGCCGATGTCTACGCCGTGATGGCGACCGCGCCGCTCCTGATCACCGCGCTTTCGGCGCCCGTCCTCGGCGAATGGGTCGGGCCTCGGCGGTGGGCCGGGGTCGTCACCGGGTTCGTAGGCGCGCTGATCATCATCCGGCCGGGTTCGGGAGCCATGCACGTCGCCGTCCTGGTGCCGCTCGCGGCCGCGGCGATGATCGCCATGTTCCAGTTGATCACGCGCCTGCTCAGCCACACCGATGCGCTCATGACCACCGTGGCTTACACGCCGATCGCGGGCGCCATCGCCGCCAGCTGCGTGGCTCCGTTCTTTTGGACCACGCCCGATCTCCTATCATGGGGCCTGATGGCGGCCATGGGCGGCTTCGGCGCCGCCTTCCAGTTCTGTATCATCCGCGCATACTCTGCGGCGCCGGCTTCGACTGTCGCGCCCTACAACTACTCGAACCTGGTGTGGGCTGCGCTATTCGGCTTCCTCGTCTTCGCCGAGGTTCCCGATCCCTGGACCGTCGTTGGCGCCGGAGTCATCACAGTGAGCGGTCTCTACATCTTCCACCGCGAACGGCTGCGGAGTGAGAGCTCGGCGGCGCTTGAATCGGGGCGGAACCACGCCTTGTGACACGCCGGGGGGCGCCCCTATACTTGCGCGCTGAGTGTTGGGGGGAAAGCGGAGGCGCGCGGTGCAGAACCGCCTTATCGATCTTGCCAGCGATACCAAGTCGCGGCCGACAGAGGTCATGCGCGCGGCCATGGCGGCCGCCGAGGTGGGCGATGAGCAGGCGCGCGAGGACCCGACGGTTAACCGCCTTTGCACCATGGTGGCCGAGCTTCTGGGCAAGGACGACGCCGTTTTTCTTCCGTCGGGGAAGATGTGCAACCAAGTGGCCTATCGCGTCCACTGTCGGCCGGGTGACGAGATCATCCTCGATGAGTGGGCGCACGGCGTGAACGCGGAAGCGGGCGGCATCGCCGCCTTGTCGGGGGCCAACGTCCGCGTGCTCAAGGGTGATCGCGGCGTGTTCGACGCCGATCAGGTGCGGGCCGCGATTCGCCCCCGTCGCCCCGATGTGCCGCGCTCGCGGCTGGTCTCGATCGAGCAAACCACGAACCGGGCGGGCGGCGCGATCTGGCCTCTCGCCACAATCGAGGCGGTCACAGGCGTGGCCAGGGAGAGCGGCTTGGCGGCGCATATGGACGGGGCGCGGCTCTTGAACGCGCAAGTCGCCACAGGCGTCGCGGTCCGCGACTACGCCGCACCGTTCGATTCGGTGTGGATCGACCTTTCCAAGGGACTCGGCTGCCCGGTGGGCGCGGTGCTCGCGGGATCCACCGGGTTTATCGAGGACGCCTGGCGGTTCAAGCACCAGTTTGGCGGCGCCATGCGTCAGGCCGGGATCCTGGCGGCCGCGGGCGTCTACGCCCTCGAGAACCACGTCGCGCGCCTCGCCGACGACCACGACAACGCCCAAGGGCTCGCCCGGGGTCTCGCCGCGATTCCGGGTATCAACATCGATCCCGAGGCCTTTCGCACCAACATCATCTTCTTCGACGTTTCCCGAACGGGTCTCCGGGCGGAAGAATTGAACGCCCGTCTGGTCGAACGCGGAGTGCGATTCCAGGTGCTGGACGCCACGCAAATGCGCGCCGTCACCCACATCGACGTAGGCGCCGACGACATCCCCACCGCGCTCGCGGCCGTCAGCGCCGTGGTCGGCGCCGCCGCGCCCGCCGGCGAACGCGAAAACCGGACCCGGTGAAGCGCGTGTTGCGTGCGCGCCCAACCTCCGTGGTCGACCGGCGCCACCGGGCGGTGCGGGAGACCGTCGCCAGGGCCAGCGAGATCGTTTCCGAAGCCGGGGTCACGCACGACGCGCTGGAGGCGATCAAGGGCGAACTCGTGGCGCTCGCGAATCGCCGCCAGCTCTTTCCGGCCCGACACTTCCCCGCCGATCGCGAGACCCGGATGGGGATCTACCGATTGTGCGAGGACGCGCACGCGCACATCGCGCTTTACGCCTCGGCCGGCCTTCCGGGAAAGCGCCAGACGCCGCACAATCACACCACCTGGGCGGTGATCGCCGGCGTGCGCGGGAACGAGCGCAACACCTTGTTCGTCCGCGCCGATGACAGGGTCCACACGGATCGGGGGACATTGCGACGGACGGGCGAGGTCACGCTCGGCTGGCGAGACGGTCTCACCCTCATGCCCGACGATATCCACGCCATCGACGTGACGGGAAGAGGGCCCTCGCTCCATCTTCACATGTACGGCCGGCGCCTCGACGACATGGCCGGGCGGGTTTTCTTCGAAGGCGCGCCGGCGGGTGCGATCCGCCCCGGACCCGCGTCGCCCGAGATCAAGACCCCGGTCGTTTCCGCTGCGGAAGCGAAGGCGATGATCGCCGACGGCCGCGAACTCGCGCTCATCGACGTCCGCGAGGGCGGCCCCTTCGCCGACGGCCACCCGCTGCTGGCAGTCTCCATTCCATTGAGCGCGCTGGAAGAGCGGATCGACGCACTGGTCCCAAGGCGGAGCTGCCGCGTGGTTCTGTACGACGACGACAACGGGTTCGCCGCGACCGCGGCGGCGCGGATGGCGCGTTGGGGATATTCGAACCTCTCGATTCTCGCCGGCGGCGTCCACCCTTGGCGGGACTCAGGGTTCGAGTTGTTTTCCGGCACCAACGTTCCGAGCAAGGCGTTCGGCGAAATTGTCGAAGCGGCGTGCGGAACGCCGCACGTCACCGCCCGGGAGTTGAAGGAGCGGATGGAATCAGACGCCGATCTGATCGTCCTCGACAGCCGCCCGGCGGATGAGTTCCGGCGCATGAGCATCCCGGGCGCGATCGACTGCCCGGGCGCCGAACTCGTTTACCGGATCGCCGATCTCGCGCCGTCGCCTGAGACCCTCGTCGTGGTCAACTGCGCAGGCCGGACGCGCAGCATCATCGGGGCCCAGTCCCTGATCAACGCGGGCATCACCAATCCGGTCGTCGCACTCGAGAACGGAACCATGGGCTGGACGCTCGCCGGGCTGACGCTCGATGCGGGGAAGACGCGCGCCGCTCCGGCCCCCAGCCGGAAGGGAGTGGCCCAGGCCCGCGCCGCGGCCCGGCGCGTGCGCAAACGATTCGGCGTCCGCCGCATCCGCATGCCGCGCCTCGAGCGGATGCGGGCCGAAGCCGGCGCCCGCAGCCTCTACGTCTTCGACGTACGCTCGCCCGAGGAATATGCGGCCGGGCACATGTGCGGCGCGCGCTCAGCGCCGGGCGGACAGCTCGTCCAGGCCACCGATTTCTACGTCGGTGCGCGCGGTGCACGCATCGTCGTCGTCGACAACGACGGCGTGCGCGCGACCATGACCGCATCGTGGCTGGTCCAGATGGGCTGGCGAGAGACCTTCGTGCTGGAGGGCGGGATCCCGCGTGGCCGCCTCGCCACCGGAGCCGAGCCGGTCGCGGTGCTCGGTCTCGACGAGGTGAAGGTGGAAACGATCGCTCCCAGCGCGCTCGCCGACGCGCTTGGGCGGACCGACATCGCGGTGGTCGACCTGGCCGACAGCCGAAGCTACCGCGAGGGCCACGTTCCGGGCGCCTGGTTCGCCGTCCGCTCGCGCCTGGACGCATGCCTGGATGCGATCCCCGGGACACCCGCCGTCGTCCTTACCTCGCCCGATGGCGTGCGCGCGCGACTGGCGGCATCAGAGATCGGCGCGGGCGCGGGGACGCTCAGCGTGCTGGAAGGCGGTACGCGGGCGTGGGCGGGCGCGGGCTATCCGCTCGAGCACGGCCGGGAGCGGTTTTCGACCCACGCCGACGACCAATGGCAGCGCCCCTATGACCAAAAGAGCGGAATCGAAGCCGCCATGCGCGCCTATCTGGACTGGGAGAGGGGCCTGGTGAGCCAGGTGGAGCGCGAGGGCGACCTGCAATTCCACATTGCGCCGCGCAGGCAGTAATCGGCCGAGCCTTTGAGCACACTCCGACCAGATTGAACCATTTGAGCGGGATTATTTTGCGCCGTGGTTAGGCGCGCTTCGCATGTTGATGCGCGATGTGCGATGTGGGGCATCGGCAAAGATGCTCGGGCGACGCCACGGCGTAAAAGGACCCGGCCTTCGGTGGAGCAAATCAGCTCGCCGGATTCGTTGCGCCACTCGCGCGGATGGCCCCGCATCGCGCTTCGAGGCGCGCCTGCCCGGACAAGCCGATTTGCCACCATCAAATTGATCCGATCTGGTCGGATAATGCTGTAAGATGGCGGGTCGAATTGACGCCCACGGGAGAACCGATCCCGTTCGCAAATCGGTGCAATCACACTTCTTTACCGACGCTTGTCTGTTGGGGCTAAGAATCCCGATGAGCGAGGACGTCCCTGGCCTTCCGATCGCATATCTTGCGGTCGGCTGTGCGGGGGCGATCTTCGCTGCGAAAGCGGGGGCGACAGACCGACGACGTTCACTTTTGCGGCCCCGATCATGGAGGCGGCGTCGCCGGCCGTCCAAGGTGAGCCGCCGATCAGGCGGCGGCGCGGGCGCGGCGGACGTTCTCGATCTGGCTTTCGACCGATATCTCGATCACCGAGGTGATCTCGAGGTCGCGGTCCTCGTAGGTGTTTCCTTTCGGGTGTTCGCCCTGCCACTGCTCGACCGTCCGGTCGCGCGCGACCAGCAGTTCCTCGATCTGCGGCCGGAACAGGCGCAGCATGTCCGTGATCCAGATGTTCACCGGCCATGACGGGTAGGCGAGGTCCATCAGAAATCGATCCACCATGCGGATCACGTCCTTGGCCGCGTACCACGCTTCGCCCGTCACCCAGCGGTTGGTGGTGAACAGGCCGATCGGATATCCCGCCTTGTTCGTCGAGATTGCGACTAGATGGCTCAGCGCGTCGTTCCGGTCCTTCGGCGGTTTGAAATCGGCGAGCGGCGCGGGCTTGACGCCGGCGGGCATTCCCTTGGGCCTGAGGAAGGTATGGAAGTGGCCGTGCTCGCCGCCGCGAAGGTCGGCCGGATGGGTGTGATAGTAGTACTGCCCGTGCGTCTCGTGGTCGTAGACGTCGCCCTTGGGGTAGTGGTCCCACTCGTAGAATTCGCCCTGGCCGCGCAGGACCTCGCCGACCACGTTCGCGTCGCTCTTACGAAGAACGCGGTAGCATTCGAGAATCCGATCGCCCGCGGCGGCCATCCCCCGAAGGCGCTTGGCGGGAAGACTTCGCAATTCGGTCATCCGACGGGTCCGTATTTGCCCATGGAGAGATTGTGGGACCGTATTTCATCGGCCCGGGCGGGGTCTGTCCAGGGGCTTCGCGGCGTTCCCCCCAATGCGAACGCCACGGACCGCCCGAAGCGATCCGCGGCGCTGCGGACTGTCCAAGTAATCGGCGTTTCGCGTGCCGTTACTTCTTTTTCGCCGCGCACGGGTTGCACGGGTTCTTGGCTGCGCAGGGATTGGCTGCACAGGGATTGCCCTTTTTCAACAGAACCTTTTTCTTGGCGGCGCAAGGGTTGCAGGGGTTGCTCGCGCTCTTGGCGGCGCAGGGGTTGCACGCCGCGAGCTGTATCAGGCTGTTCGCGCCCGGCGACTTGGCGTGGGCCTGCGGCAGCACGTCCACGGCGCTGGCCTGCCCCCGATTAGTGGTCCAGCGCTTAAGTTAGAGTTTGGCGCGGGTTAAGTTGATGGGCCAACCGTAGCCCATCAACAGCGTAGGTTGGCCCATCAACGTTTGGCAAGATGGTTTCTGGGGCCGGCGGTC
>JASMAE010000148.1 GCA_030754475.1 Rhodospirillales bacterium | reverse complement strand
GTAGGATTTTCTAAACCCTTGAAAAACCACAATATCAGTTACAACTTTGTAAGTCAAGTACTGCTGACTATTATAAAATATATCATTAATATCAATGACTTATAAACTGTTTGTAACTATGAAACTACTCCCACTCGATGGTTCCGGGCGGCTTCGACGTCACGTCGTAGACGACCCGGTTGATACCCTTGACCTCGTTGACGATCCGGTTGGCGACGCGGCCGAGGAATTCGTGATCGAAGTGATAGTAGTCGGCGGTCATGCCGTCGGTGGAGGTGACCGCGCGAAGCGCGCAGACGAACTCGTAAGTGCGCGCGTCTCCCATGACGCCGACGGCGCGGACCGGAAGCAGCACCGCGAACGCTTGCCAGATGGCGTCGTAGAGGCCGGCGCTGCGGATTTCCTCGATGTAGATGGCATCCGCGTGGCGCAGGATCTCGAGCTTGTCGGGCGTGACGGCGCCGGGGATGCGGATTGCGAGCCCCGGTCCGGGAAAGGGGTGGCGACCCACCATGTGTTCTGGCAGTCCGAGCTCACGCCCCAGCGCCCGGACCTCGTCCTTGAAGAGCTCGCGCAAGGGTTCGACCAGCTTCATGTGCATGCGTTCGGGCAGCCCGCCCACGTTGTGGTGGGACTTGATGGTCGCCGACGGCCCGCCGATGGCGGAAACCGATTCAATCACGTCGGGATAGAGTGTGCCCTGGGCCAGAAAATCGGCGCCGCCCGCATTGTTCGCTTCTTCCTCGAAGATCTCGATGAAGGCGGCGCCGATGATTTTGCGTTTCGTCTCCGGCTCGCTGACGCCCGCAAGTTTCTTGAGAAACAGCTCTGACGCGTCGCGGTGGACCAGCGGGATGTTGTAATGATCGCGAAAAAGCGTCACCACTTCGCCCGCCTCGCCCTCGCGCAAGAGCCCGGTGTCGACGAAGACGCAGGTGAGTTGCGCTCCGATCGCCTCGTGCAGAAGCATCGCGACCACCGACGAATCCACGCCGCCAGAAAGGCCGCAAATCACACGTTCCTCACCGATCCGTATCCGCGCCTCGTCGACGGCGCGCGCGCGAAACGCCGACATGGTCCAATCGCCGGCGCAGCCGGCCACGTGGTGGGTGAAGTTGCGCAGTAGCTTGGCGCCGTGCGGCGTGTGGACGACCTCGGGGTGGAACAACACGCCGTAAAGGTGGCGCCCGTCGTCCGCGATCGCGGCATAGGGCGCGTCTTCCGAGGCGGCGACGGCGCGAAAGCCGGCAGGCAGGCGCGTGACCTTGTCGCCGTGGCTCATCCACACCTGTTCGCGCTCGCCGCGCTGCCACACGCCTTCGAACAGCGCGCAGTCGTCCACAACGTCGACGAAGGCGCGGCCGAATTCGCGCGTCCGCGAACCTTCGACCGCGCCCCCGAGCTCGGCCACCATCGCCTGTAGGCCGTAGCAGATCCCGAGCACCGGCACGCCGGCCTCCAGGACGCCGTCGGGGGTGCGCGGGGTTTCGGCCTCGGTTACCGAGGCGGGCCCGCCCGAAAGAATGATGGCTTTGGCCCCGAATCGTTTCAGGAACGCGCCGGTGACACGGTTGAAGGGGTGGATCTCGCAGTAGACGCCGCTCTCGCGCACGCGCCGGGCGATGAGCTGGGTCAGTTGCGAGCCGAAGTCGATGATGAGGACCTTGTCGGTCATCGCGCCGACGCCTTCATGGGGAAGGGTCCCGCGAATCAGTCTCGGGTCCGGTAATTGGGCGCCTCGCGGGTGATGATGACGTCATGGACGTGGCTCTCGCGAAGGCCCGCCAGTGTCGTCCGATGGAATGTGCAGTTGCTCCGCATCTCGGCGATGGTTGCATTGCCGGTATAGCCCATGCCGGCCCTGAGTCCGCCGACGAGCTGGTTGATCACGTTGGCCACCGCACCCTTGAAGGGAACCTGACCCTCGACGCCCTCGGGCACAAGCTTGAGGCTGTCCGTCACCTCCTGTTGGAAGTAGCGGTCGGCGGAGCCCCGGGCCATGGCGCCGATCGAGCCCATTCCGCGGTACCCCTTGTAGGAGCGGCCCTGGTAGAGGAACACCTCTCCTGGGCTCTCGTCCGTGCCCGCGAACAGCGAACCGATCATGACGCACTCGGCGCCGGCGGCGATTGCCTTGGCGATGTCGCCCGAGTGCTTGATCCCACCGTCGGCGATCAGCGGGACGTCGGCGTCGCGGCAGACTTTGGCGACGTCAAAAATGGCCGTCAACTGCGGCACGCCCACGCCTGCGATCATGCGCGTGGTGCAGATGGAGCCGGGACCGATCCCAACCTTGACGCCGTCGGCGCCGGCGTCGATCAGCGCTTTCGCGCCGTCCGCCGTCGCCACGTTACCGCCCACGACCTGGGCGTAGTTGCTGAGCGTCTTGATGCGCTCGACCGCCGCGAGGACGCTGCGGCTGTGCCCGTGGGCGGTATCGACCACCACCACATCCACCTCGGCCTCGAGCAGAATGTTCGCGCGCGCGTACCCCGCCTCGCCGACACCGGTCGCGGCGGCGACGCGCAAGCGGCCGTTTTCGTCCTTGGCGGCATCCGGAAAGGCTTCCGCCTTCTCGATGTCCTTGACGGTTATCAGTCCGGTGCAGCGAAAGTCGTCGTCCACCACCAACAGTTTCTCGATGCGATGCGCGTGCAACAGGCGCTTCGCCAGCTCGCGATCGACGCTTTCGGTGACGGTCACCAGGGGCTTGTCCGCGGTGTGCCGCGTCATTAGCTCGCTGACCGGTTGGCGGGGATCGTTCGCGAACCGGACGTCGCGGTTAGTCAAGATCCCCACCAGCAGGCCGCTGCCTTTCTCGACCACCGGGACGCCCGAGATGCGGTTGGATTTCATGAGATGAAGGGCCTCGGCCAGCGTCGCGTGGGGGTCGATGATGAGCGGATTGACCACCATCCCGGATTCGAACTTCTTGACCGCGCGAACCTCGGCGGCCTGTTCGTCCGGTTCCATGTTCTTGTGGATGACACCGATTCCGCCGGCCTGCGCCATGGCGATGGCGAGTCGCGCCTTCGTCACCGTGTCCATGGCCGCTGAAAGTATCGGGATTCCCAGCTCGACCGTGCGGGTGAGGCGCGATTTCGTAGATGTCTCGGCGGGAAGAACCTCGGACTTGGCGGGCACCAGCGAGACGTCGTCGAACGTCAGCGCTTCGCGGATTTCCATACCGCCTCCAGGGTCCATCAGGGGCGCGTATCTAACACGCCGTATGTGTTGATGCCAAGCAGGTTTGACAGGCGCATGAGCGCCCTGAGGTTTTCCGGGGCCGGCTCGCGCCTTCGGCGCGGCGGCTCCACGACGGGCAACCACCCAACGCCCCGGGAGGCGGGCCGGCGACGGCCGGTCAGCGTGCGCCGGCGCCCGAAGCCGCCGATTCCGGATGCGCGGCGCTTGCGGGGTCGCGGTTGAGGCAAAAAATACCGCGTTGACCGGGGACGGGTTTGAAACGGTCGGTTACGCCGATCACGGTCTCGGCGCCGCCCAGGAACAAAAGGCCGTCTGGGGGCATGACCCGGGCAATGCCCTCGAGCACCCGCGTCTTGGTCTCGGGGTCGAAGTAGATAAGGACGTTGCGGCAGAAAACCACGTCGAATCTTCCGAGCGGCCGCAGGTCATGAAGAAGATCGTGCTCTTGGTACTGGACCATTGCCCGCAATGACGGGTCGATTTGCCACATCTCGCCCTGCTTCTTGAAATACTTCACGAGAAGGGTGATGGGCAGCCCGCGCTGGACCTCGAACTGCGAATAAACGCCGGCCCGCGCCTTTGCCACCATGTCGCCGGAGATGTCCGTCCCCAGGATTTCGATGCGCCAACCGGCGAGCTTCGCCGCTTCCTCCTTCAGCACCATGGCGATGGTGTATGGCTCCTGGCCGCAGCATGCGGCAGCCGACCAGATGCGCATAGATCGGGTGTCGGCGCGGCTCTTGCGAAAGATCGGCAGAACCGTGTTGCGGAACAGATCGAACGGTTCGATATCGCGGAAGAAAAAAGACTCGTTGATCGTCATCGCCTCGGTGACGTCGCGCGCGAGTCCCTCGTCGCGGCGGGCGCGAAGGACGCGGACCAGTTCGTCCACCCCCTTCATGTTCCGTTTCCGCGCCAACGGCATCAGCCGGCTTTCGAGCAGGTAGGCCTTGTCTCGGGTCAGGACTAGTCCGGAGCGGCTCTTGACGAGATCGCTCAGGAACGCAAAGTCGTCGGGTTTCATCGCGCGCCCTTCCAGAGGTGCGTGAGCACGTACGGGGCGCGCCCGTCGAGCGGCAGCCCCGACAACGCCGCCCGGCCGTTTGCGACGGAGGCGACGGCCTCGATACCGGACTCGCTTTCCGGCATGCGCGTGATCAGCCCGCGCACGACCGCGGAATCATCCACCACCATGGCTCGGATGAGACCCGTCGCCACCCGTCTCGCGGCGCTCAACATCGCCCGTATGGATTTCCGATACTCGACCACGCGCACCTCCGCCCGGCTACAGCAGGCCGACCTGAGCGAACTTCGCCTGGATGATTTCGCTGTCGAACGGCTTCATGATGTATTCGTCCGCGCCCGCCTTGATCGCGTCTTGGATGTGCTGAAGGTCGTTCTCGATGGTGCAGAAAAGAACCCGCGGCGCCTCTCCCCCGGGAAGGGAGCGCAAGGCGCGAAGGAATTCGATTCCGCTCATCACCGGCAAGTTCCAGTCCAGGAGGATCGCCGACGGCATTCTCCGCCTGCACGCCTCAAGCGCGCTTTGGCCATCCGCCACCTCTTCGGATTCGAACTCCAGGTCTTCCAGGATTTTCCGCGCGACCAAGCGGATCACCTTCGAGGCGTCGACGATCAAGCAAGATTTCATAGCAAGACCCACCCCGCGAGCGGGGCACCTCCACCGGGGACCAAGCGACGTCAGCGACCGCGACGATGATAAGAGCCAGTCACGGGGTGAACAACCGGGCGAATCGCGGTCGGCGCCGCACCGATCATTCGGAATTCTTGCTGTTTCTGACCGATTGGGTGAGCGAGTGGACAAGTCCGTCGCGGTCGAACTTGGCGACGAAATCGTCGAAACCGAAGGCGCGGCCGCGCGCAAAATCCTGTTCGATGGCATGAGAAGACAGCGCAACCATCGGCGTGTCCCGCCAGCGGTCGTCATTGCGAACCGCCTCGGCGAACGCGAAACCGTCCATGCCGGGCATTTCGATGTCGCTGACGATAATGTCGAAGCGGGCGCCGGATTCTCTCAGCCGCAACGCGTCGGCGGCGGTCTCGGTGGTGGTCACGTTGTAGCCGTTGACCGAAAGCAACGGTACGAGCAGGTTGCGGACGAAGGCGCTGTCATCCACCAGCAGCACCGATTTCGCGCTGCCGGCGGCGCCGGGCGCCTGTCCGCGCTCGGCGTCGAACCAATCGGGGAATGCCTGTCTCAGGTAGTAGCCGGCGTCGATCACGTCGGTCGCCTTGCGGTCGATGACCGCGCTTCCAATCAGGCCGGGCCGGTGCGAGGTCAGCTCGACGTCCAGGACGTCTTCGACGGTGTCGACGATCTCGTCGACGGCGAGACCCATCGAGCGGTCGCGGTCGGTGAATACCAAGATTGACTGCCGCCCCTCGGTCTTCAACGCGTGCGCCGGATCGAAGGGTACCAGCGGCATGAGCCGCCCCCGGTACTGGACGACCAGGTGGCCGTGGGCACGTTCCACGTTTGCCATATCGATTTCCTCCAGTCGCGCGACGAGGCCGAGCGGCACGGCCTTCAGTTCATTGCCGCCGGCCCGGAAGATCAGCAATCGGGCCTTTTCTTCCTCGGCCGCGCTGAAGCGCGAGGCCGCTTCCGTTGTCTCCGCCCCGCCGACCGCGGCCCCGCCCGCGCCCGCCGCAATGCCGTTCGGATCGAGGATCATGATGACGCTGCCGTCGCCGAGGATGGTGTTGCCGGAATAGGACGGGATGTGGCGGAGGATCGGCGAAACCGGCATGACGACGATCTCTTCGATGTCGAAGACCCGGTCGACGATGATGCCAAAAGTGTCGGTCCCGACCTGGGTGACGACGATGTAAAGATCGTCGCGCTCGCTCTTGTGATTGTTGCTGAGATTCAACAAATCGTGAAGCGACACCAAGGGCACGAGCCGGTTACGTAACCGCAGCACCCGAGAATCGTTGATTTTCACGATCGCGTCTTGAGCCTTGCCCGAGGCCCGCACCAGTTCGACGACGCTGATCAGGGGAATCGCAAAGCGCTCGCCGCTGCACTCGACGATCAAGGCCGAGACGATCGCCAGCGCCAAGGGGATCTTGATCGTGAAGGTCGAGCCGCGGCCCGCCACCGACTTCAATTCGATCGCGCCGCCGATCTTCTCGATGTTCTTGCGCACGGTGTGCATGCCGACGCCGCGGCCCGCGACCGGCGTCACCTTTTCGGGGGTCGAAAAACCCGCCTTGAAAATGAACTGCTGAATCTGTTGGTCGCTCATCGCGTCGAGCTCGGCGTCGGTCGCGAGCCCGTTCGCCGCGATCTTTTCGCGGACCCTGTTCATGTTGAGGCCGCGGCCGTCGTCGCCGATGTCGATGATGATGTGCCCGACTTCGTGATAGGCGTTGAGCGTGACCGTGCCGGTTTCGGGCTTGCCGAGCGCGGCGCGCTCTTCGGAGGTCTCCAAGCCGTGATCGGCCGAGTTGCGTACCATGTGGGTGAGCGAGTCCTCGATGAGATCGAGGATCTGACGGTCGATTTCGGTGCTGGCGCCGAGCATCACGAGCTCGATTTTCTTGCCGGAATCTACCGAAAGGTCGCGCACGATCCGCGGCAACTTCGCCCAGGCGTCGCCGATGGGTTGCATGCGCGTCTTCATCACCGCGTCCTTAAGATCGGTGGTGACGTGGCTCAGGCGCTGCAAGGGAGCGGTAAATTCGGAATCGTCATTGTCCCGGACCATCTGCAGAAGCTGGTTGCGCGTGAGCACCAGCTCGCTGATGAGGGTCATGAGGTTTTCGAGAAGCGCGACGTTGACCCCGATCGACTGGGTGGCCACCGACGGTTCCTTCGGTGCCGTATCCGCCTTTCCTTTGCCCTCGACGGGGGCGCTCTCCGGTGTTTCGGCGAGGGCCGTTCCGGTCGCCGGCACCACCGGCGATGGCTCGGGTGCGGGCTGCAGGCCGGGGTGCGAGTCACCTTCCGATGCGCGCTCGAAGGTGATCGACGCCGCGATCTCGCCATCCCATGCCGCGGTCACGCCCGTGCCCGGCGCCGCGGCGAATTCGTCCAGAGGCGCGCGGGCTACGGGGGAATCGTCGTCGAAGGTCGCCGGTCCCACCGGCGCTGGAGATTGCGCTCCTCCCGTCTCGGCCGCTGCCGGCTCGTCTGCGACCTTGGCTCGCGCATCCCCGTCCGCCATTGCCCGCAACGCGGCGATCAACGCGAAATCGTCGCCCAGCGGTTCCGACCCCGATTCCTCCAGTTCGCCCAAAAGCTCGCGCACGGAGTCGATGCACCTCAGAATCAACGTCACCGCTTCGGGCGTCACCTGAAGCGCACCGTCGCGGAACTTTCCGAGCACATCCTCGCCGGCGTGGGCTATTTTCTCGAGGCGGGGGAGGCCGAGAAACCCGCTGGTTCCCTTGATGGTGTGCATCAGGTGGAAAATGTTTCCCAGGATCGAGGTATCGTTCGGCTCCTGTCCGAACTTGGCGAGCTCCACGTCGAGGACGGCAAGGTTCTCGGCCGTCTCGGTAAGAAACTCGCTCAGCAGATCGTCCATCGCGTCGCTTCCAAGAGGCGGGACGGCCGGTGAATTGGGCGCTTAGGCCTTTTGCCGGCGCCGGCAATCGGGCCGCCGTTCGGGCCGGATATGGACATAGGGAAGGTGCCGCCGGGCTTCTGCAATATCGGGTTCGACATTGGTATCGACGCCTCGCGTCGTGAATCAGGCGCTGCTCGACACTTCCGCGCTCAGTTCGACGACGCCGTCTCGGACGGTCGAAACCCGGACCGTCGTTCCGAGGTCGCGCGCGAGCCGGGCGAGGAAGTGTCCGTGGATGTTGAGCGGCGACAGCAGCTCGATCGATGCCGCGGCATCCATGGCGGGAACGACGTCTTCCCGAATCCGCGCCCCGTCGCCGGCGGCATGCACCGTGACGGCGGTGGCTGCGGTTCGGGTGGCGATACGGACGCCAAGCGTTCCGCCCCTTGGAAGCGACTCGACTCCCAACAGGATCATGTTGAGCACGAGCTTCGATACCGAAGGCATGTCGGCAACAAGCTCTTGCTGATCGGGGCCGTCCGGCCAGTCCAAGACGATCCCGCCTTCGGCGAGAAACCCCGACGCAAGCCGCTTGGCGTCGTCGAGCGCGGCCCCGCCCGCGCGGCCGAAGGCGGCCCTGTAGAATTCGAGGCGGCGGGTCATCTGGTGCGCCGCCTGCAAGGCGAGGCCGGCGGCCTCGCTTGCCTCGCCGATGCCCTCGCTCAGGAATTCGACCCCGGCGTTGACGGCTCCTGCGGGGCCGGCGAGGTCATGGCAGAGCCGGGAGCAAAGCAGTTGGGCGATCCGGATGCTCGCGTCCATGTCGTCTCCCTCGCGCGACCCTTGTCGCTCGTCTCTCCAAGGGTGCCCACCAGTCGCGCCCGATACCTGGGCACGGTCGCGACGACGCTTCCCGTTCCCACCATCAACATATCGACCACGATGAGCATATCGAAATGGCGCCGCGGGTCCCACCGCTTCCTTGTCATCGCCAAGCGGAACGAGATAATGCCGAGAACCGATCGACCTATCTTCCGCGGCGGAACGCGGATCGAGACTGCGAGGTATCCCTTGGCGGACGACGGCGCAACGCGCACCCGGAAAGGGAGAGGCAAAAGCGAAGGCGAGCCCCGGAAATGGGCCTACCCCAAGGGGCGCCAGGTCGCTGCCCAGGCGCTTGACGAGATTCGCGCGCTCGTTCCCACTTCGGCGTTCGGGCGCGGCGATTTGATCGAGAATTTGCACCGGATCCAGGACCTTTGCGGTTGCCTTTCAGCTGCGCATCTCGCGGCCCTTGCCGAGCACATGGGCCTCGCGCAAGCCGAGGTCTACGAGGTCGCGACCTTTTACGCCCACTTCGACGTGATGAAGGAGGGCGCGGACCCGCCGCCCCCCGTGACCGTCCGGGTGTGCAACGGGATCGCCTGCGCGCTCGGCGGTGCCGAGGATCTCCGGCGAACCCTATCGGACGGGCTGGACGACGGTGTCCGCGTCGTCGCGGTGCCCTGCGTGGGCGGGTGTGACCGCGCGCCCGTGGTGGTGGTCGGCAAGAACCGGATCCATGACGCCACCCCAGACCGG
>JASMAE010000147.1 GCA_030754475.1 Rhodospirillales bacterium | reverse complement strand
AATTCCAATGGCCGGTCGCGCGGCCATGCCGGGCCCGCGCATGACCCGCGTCGTCGGCGTCGACGGCTGCCGCGTAGGCTGGGTCGCGGTGCTCCGGCGCCCCGGCCACGACGCGGCGGCGTTTCGCCTGTGCGGTTCGTTTGCCGAAGTGGTCGCCCTGGCGCGCGAGACGGCGCTTGTCGCCCTCGACATGCCTATCGGCCTCCTCTGCGCGGCCGAGCGTGGCGGGCGGGCGTGCGACCGCCTGGCCCGGATCCGGCTCGGGTGGCCGCGGGCGTCCTCGATCTTCTCGCCGCCTGTGCGGGGCGCGCTGGCGATGACCGACGACTACCGCTCGGCGCTCGCGGCCAACCGCGCAAGCTCGCCCGCCCGCATCGGCATCTCGAAGCAGTGCTTCGGCCTGTTCCCCAAGCTCCGCGCGGTCGACGCGGCGATGACACCCACGCTTCAGGAGCGCGTCCGCGAAGCCCATCCCGAACTCGCCTTCCTCGCCATGGCCGGCGCGCCGGCGCAGTTTTCGAAACGCACAGTCCGGGGGCGCGAGGAGCGCATCGAGCTTCTTCGCCGGGCCGGGCTCGGCGGCGTCGCCGAGGCGGCCACGGGCTTTCGCGGACGGGGCTGGGGGCACGACGACGTCATCGACGCGATCGCGTTGTCGTCGATCGCCGAGCACATTCTCGCCGGCACCGCGATCCGGCTTCCCGAACCGCCACCGCGCGACGCGCGCGGGCTCGCGATGGAGATCTGGGCCTAGACCAGATGGCGGTCGGGAAGAATCATCTACGGTGATCCAGCGGGCGTGTGAATCTGGTCGCCACTATAGAGGTCGAGCGGAATCACGCGTTTGATGGGAGCCGTATCGCGGTCTCAATCAAACGCGATCCGCTTTAAGCCGCACGCAGGCCATCGCGATTGGCGCGCGTAGCCGATCCCTGGTATGACGGACGCCGTCCCTGGACCGGATGGTGGTCGGTCGGATTCGCGTGGCCGCGATCCGCCGACCACGTCAACCTGGTCTGAGCTATTGAGATGAAGTGGATCGACGCGCCTGATCGCAACCGCCTCGCGGTTCCGGTCGATCGCGATCCGCTCGAGACCCGGAGGGCGCGTCAATGACCATAGATATAGACGACTCCGCCTTCGCGTTGGGCGTGGTCGGTGCCGGCGCCATGGGCCGCGGGATCGCCCAGATAGCGGCCGCCGGCGGCTTTCGCGTGCTCATGACCGACGCCCGGCCCGAGGCCTGCCGCGAGGCCAGCGATTTCATCGCGCGCATGCTGCGCCGGCGGGCGGAAAAGGGCCAGTGCAGCGCCGAAGAGGCCGAGGCCGCGATCGCGCGCATCGAGATCGTCGACGGGCTTGCCGACATGGCTGCGGCGGGCGTCGTTGTCGAGGCCGTGGTTGAGGACTTGGACGCCAAGCAGGCGCTATTCACCGAGCTTGAGCATTGCGTCTCCGACGAATGCATCCTCGCGTCCAACACCTCGTCGCTGATGATCACCGACATCGCCGCCAAGTGCGCCCGGCCGGAGCGCGTCGCCGGCGCCCATTTCTTCAATCCGGTTCCCCTGATGAAGCTGGTGGAGGTCGTGGACGGCGAGCTGGGCGACCGCGCCGTCGGGGACGCGTTGATGGCGCTGTTCGCGCGGATGGGCCACCGCCCCGTCCGGGTCAAGGATTCGCCGGGGTTCCTGGTCAATCACGCGGGTCGCGCTTACAGCACCGAGGCGCTCGCCATCCTCGCCGAAGGCGTTGCCGAACCCGCCGACGTGGACCGGGTCATGCACGAGGCGGCGGGTTTCCCCATGGGTCCGTTCGAGCTGTTCGATCTCACCGCCCTCGACGTCACCCACCGCTCGCTCGAATCGAGCTTCCGCCAGTACTACGCAGAGCCCCGCTTCCGTCCCTCACCCGAAACCGCGCGCCGGTTCGCCGCCGGTCTCTGGGGACGCAAGACCGGCGCCGGCTTTTATCGCTACGCCGATGGACGCAAGGTGGAGCCGCCGGAGGAGCCGGCGCCGACGACACTTCCCCGAAATCTCTGGGTGAGCGCCGCCGACGCCGAGGCGCGGGCCAAAATCCTGGCATTCCTCGGCGGCCTCGGCGCCGGCATCACGATCGAGGACGGGGCCGCGCCTTCCGACGGCGCCCTCATCCTCGTCACTCCGCTCGGCAACGACGCCACTTGGGCCGCGGTCGACGAGGGCGTTGATGCGGGACGCACGGTCGCGGTCGACACCGTGGTCGATCTCGAACGCCGGGTCACCCTCATGACCACGCCCGCGACCCGCCCAAGTTCGCGCGACGAGGCTCACGCATTGTTCGCGGCCTGTGGCGCCAAGGTCACGGTCATCGGCGATTCGCCCGGCTTCATCGCCCAGCGCATGCTGGCCTCGATGGTCAACATCGCCTGCGCCATCGCCCAGGCGCGGATCAGCATGCCCGACGATATCGACGAGGCGGTCCGCATCGGCCGCGGTTACCCGAATGGGCCGCTCAGCCTCGGCGACGACCTCGGGCCGGGCAAGGTGCTGGCGATCCTCGAGAACATGGTCCGGATGACCGGCGACCCCCGCTACCGCCCGAGCCCGTGGCTCCGGCGCCGGGCACAGCTCGGCGTCTCGTTGAAGACCCCCGACTTCGCGGACTGAGAGCGGGTTCCGCTTGATCGGCTTGAGGCTTCCGTGACGCCGAAGTTGATGAAGGCTCTACGAAAAGAAAATGAGATCGCTGCCCCGCGACCCGGGCCGGCCATGACGTGAATGGCGACTCGATCAGTCGGCGTCGGTCTCAGACCTCGATGGTCGTGAGCGTGGGCGAGACCGTGAGCTTCGGCTCGGTTGCCGCCTGAACGTCGTCGGGCGTCAGACCCGGCGCCACTTCTTCGAGCACGAGGCCGTCGGCGGTCACCGAAATCACCGCCATATCGGTGAAGATCTTGGTGACCGAGCGCAAGGCCGTGAGCGGATAGCTCAGCGCGCTCACGATCTTCGGTTCGCCGTCGCTGGTAACGTGGGTCATGATCGCGAACACGCGTTTCGAGCCGACCGCGATGTCCATGGCGCCGCCGACGCTACCCGTGCGCGCGTTGGGCAGCCGCCAGTTCGCCAGATCGCCGTTCTCGGCCACCTGATAGGCGCCCAGGATCGTGGCGTCCAGCCGGCCGCCGCGCGAGATGGCGAACGAATCCGCGTGGTGTATGAAGCAGCCGCCCGGGACCAGCGTCACCGGGCTCTTGCCGGCGCTCAACAGATCGTTGTCCGCGTCCGCCGGGTCGGCGGGCGGCGGACCCATGCCGATGATGCCGTTCTCGCTGTGGAACAGGACGTCGCGCTCGGGCGGAACGTAGGGCAAACACTTGGTCGGCATTCCGATACCGAGGTTGACCAGCCAGCCGTCCTGAAGCTCGAGCGCCAAGCGCTTCGCCATCTGCTCGCGGTC
>JASMAE010000146.1 GCA_030754475.1 Rhodospirillales bacterium | reverse complement strand
TTCGCGTTCGAGTTTGTCAAATACGGATCGGCAAAGAGCTTCGTTCTCCTCGTCGTGGTACGCGAAATACCCATCCTTCAGGTAACTATCAATATAGGGCCTGAGGCTCTCCGGCGCCGACCCCCCATCATAAACAGATTTGCAATATTCATGATACAAGCGATATTTTTCTTGCCACCCGAAGTCAAACGTGGTCGCATGATATTTCTGTACAAAATTTGCGTAAGTATTTGCGTTATGATAGTCATGTACGAACTGTGGCAACATCTTCTGAACGACTTGTGGCACGCTCATTGAACCCCCCAGCTCGCGGCGTACGCGCCGCAATCTCGGCAATACCGTTCGGATTCAGCACGCCGCGCGCCACGTATCGCTCGTCCTAGGAGCCCTGGCGCAGGCGGCACCGAACAGTGTGCAACTGCCATACGTCGGCCAGCGCAAGATCGCCCCACCCTTTTTTGGGTGCTGGCCAAACACTATCCCTTGAAGTTCGTATTCAAGCGGCCGACACGCGGCCTTGACATAAATCAATTCGTGATTGGGCGGATGGGACCCCACCGGTTGGCTACGACCGGAACTCGCGGGCGTTGCCAACGGCGGCCGTCCGGAACGCGGCTTCCGCAAAGGTGCGTCAGGTGGTCGAGAGCGGACGATCCGATTTTGCGTCCCGGTCCGGTGTGCCCCGTGCGCGATCACCGATCGCGGTCTCGACCCGCCAGCCGACGGGCCACCCTGCGAAGAAGGGGTGCACGCGCTCGTCGCCTTCGACGCCGATGGAATCGGAGACGCATGATTCGTCACGGACCAAGCACACGCGCCCTTCGTTGGGTGGAAGGCCGTAGAAGGCCGGACCATTGAGCGAGGCGAAGGCCTCGAGCTGGTCCAGGGCCTCTTCTTCCGCGAAGGCCCGCGCATAGAGCTCGAGCGCCGCATGCGCGGTGAAGACGCCGGCGCAGCCGAAGTCCGCCTCCTTGGCGCCCACCGCGTGCGGCGCGGAATCGGTGCCGAGGAAGAACGCGGACTCGCCCGAGGTCGCCGCGGCGCGGAGCGCGCGCTTATCCTCTTCGCGCTTGGCCAAGGGCAGGCAGTACATGTGCGGCCGGAGCCCGTCTTCGAACAGCGCGTTGCGGGTGATGTGCAGATGGTGCGCGGTTATGGTGGCGCCGAGGCGCCCTTCCCTGCCCGTCTGGTGGTCGCGGACGAAGGCGACCGCGGCCGCGCTGGTCAGGTGTTCGAGCACCACGTTCAAGGCCGGGAAGTCCGCGAGCAGGCGCCCCAACACCTGGTCCACGAACACCGCCTCGCGATCGAATATGTCCACGTCCGCATCCATGACCTCGCCGTGGAGAAGCAGCGGCATGCCGATCGTCTGCATGCGCTCGAGCACCGGGTACACTTTTCGCACGTTGTTGACCCCGTGCGCGGCGTTGGTGGTCGCGTACTTCGGGTACAGCTTGACCGCCGTGAACGCACCGTCCGCGAAGCCGCGCGCCACGACATCCGCGTCGGTGTCCTCCATCAGATAGCAGGTCATCAGCGGCGTGAAGCCGCGGTCCTTGGGAACCGCTTCCAGGATGCGCGCGCGGTAGGCCGCCGCGGCCGCGGGCGTCGTCA
This sequence comes from Rhodospirillales bacterium, assembly GCA_030754475.1. Classification (GTDB taxonomy): domain Bacteria; phylum Pseudomonadota; class Alphaproteobacteria; order Rhodospirillales; family JASLLV01; genus JASLLV01. The sequence goes on along the minus strand of JASMAE010000146.1, from coordinate 5,209 downwards.
CCGGCGGATCCAGGTTGGGCATCACGATGGCGCGCGCGAATGTACGGGCAGTGAAGTCCGCCACCGCGCCCAACATCGCGCCGTCGCGAAGATGGACGTGCCAGTCGTCGGGCCGCCGGATGGTCAGGGTCTCGATCCGCTCGGTCATGCAGCTGCCTCCAAGGTCTCGAACACGTCGCCCCGGGGCCGGCGTCCGAGGATGTGCCGGTCGTGCCAGAGCGCGAAAAAGAGCAGTCGCCAAGCCGCGTGCCCGCGGCGCGCGCCTTTTTGCGCGAACAGCCGGGCCACATTTTCGCGCCGGCCGATCTCGGCGACTCCGGGCTGGGCCGCGACCAGGGGGCCGAGCCGGGCGCCGCGGCGCGCGATCCAGGCGCCCACCGGAACCGTGAACCCGCGTTTGGCCGAATAGGGATTGGCTTCGGGCAACGCGCCGGCAAGCCAGCGCCTGAGAATCCACTTGCCCATGCGCCCACGCACCTTGAGCCGGTCGGGAAGGCGAAATGCCATGCGCGCGACCTCCGGGTCGAGAAAGGGGGTGCGTCCCTCGACCCCGAAGGCCATGAGGCAGCGGTCGAGCTTGGTCAGAAGGTCGTTGGGCAGCCAGTCTTGGCAATCGGCGGCCTGGAGCGCCTGGAGTCGCGTGCGCGCGTGCGCCCGGGACGCCTCTTCGGCGGCGGCCAGGCCGTCCCGCCACGCGACGGGGCGGTCGGTCAACACGTCCAGACCGTCGAACGCGCCCTCGGAGCGCATGGCCCGCCCGCCGAACAGGCGGTGGCGGAGCGCCCGGCGGTAGCGGCCGTAGCCCGCGAACATCTCGTCTCCGCCTTCGCCGGTGAGCACCACCTTGATGCCGCGCTCGCGTGCGAGCCGGGCGAGCTTGAACGTCGGCAAGACCGCGTAATCGGCGACCGGATCGTCGAGGGCCGAGGCGATCGCCGGCAACAGCTGCCAAAAGTCGTCCTCGGCGAAGCCGACCGCCTCAAACGTAGCGCCCGCGGCGGCGGCCACCGCGCGCGCGTGATCGCGTTCGTCGGTGGCGCCTGCGTCGTCGAAGCCGACCGTGAACGCGCGAACGGGCGCCTCGTTCAGCTCGCGCATGTGGGCCAGCACCACCGAAGAATCGATGCCGCCCGAAAGGAACATGCCATAGGCGACGTCGGAGCGCTGATGCACGTTCACGCTGTCGATGAGCGCACGCCGCAGGTCTTCCAGCGCCTCGGCCTCGCTCATCTCCTCGGGCGGGCCTGCGGGAATCGCGCTTCGGCGCATCTCGCGCACGATCCGGCCGTCTTCGACGACCAGCGTTTCGCCCGGAAGCACGCGCCGGATGCCGTGGATGGCGGTCTCACGCCCGGTCGTGAACTGAAGCTGCAGAAGCTCCTCGCGGCTCCGCGGGCGAAGCTCCGGCGCCACGAGGCCGGCCGCGATCAGCGCCTGCGCCTCCGACGCGAACGCGAAACCTAAATCCGATTGCGCGTAGTAGAGCGGCTTGATGCCGAAGGGATCGCGCGCCAGCACCAGGCTTCCCGAACCGCCGTTCGAGCCGGGATCGCGGATGGCGATCGCGTACATGCCGCGCAAGTGGTTCGCGAAGTCGGGGCCGTGTCGCTTGTAAAGATGCAGCGCCGTCTCGCAGTCGGAACGGGTTTGGAAATCGGCCTCCGGCATGGCCGCGCGGAGTTCGATGTAGTTGTAGATCTCCGCGTTCGCCACCAGCACCAGGCGCGCTCCCGAATCGGACGTCGCGTACATGGGCTGGTCGCCCGTTTCCAGGTCGATGACCGCGAGTCGGGTTTGCACCATGGCAAGGTGATCGTCGAGGTAGCGCCCCGATCCATCTGGGCCGCGATGGGCAAGCGCCTCCGCGAATCGCTCAAGCATGCGCTCGCGGCCGGCCCACGTGGCGTCCGCGGTCCCGCCCGCGTTCGCGCGCATGAATCCCGCGATGCCGCACATCAGCGCGAGATCTGCGCGAAGAAGCGCATGTAGCGCTCGATCACGACCGATTCCGTAAAGCGCTCGCTGTAGACGGCAAAACCTGCCCCGGCGACGCGCTCGCGCAAGGAACGTTCCGTCAGCAGAATCTTGATCGCCCGGGCCATGGCGACATGGTCGTCGACGGGAACCAGGACGCCGGTCTCCATGTGTTCGATCAACGCGCCCGGCCCGGCGCTGTCGGCGGCGATGATCGGCAACGACTGCGCCCAGGCTTCGATGACCACGTTGCCGAGAGGCTCGAATCGCGACGGGCACACGACTATGTCGGCGGCTGCGTACAGGCTGGCCACGTCGTCTCGCCAACCGAGAATACGCAATCTGGGCTTCACGCCCAGGCGTTCGGCGAGCGCCAGCAGCTCTCCGCGCAGCGGTCCCTCGCCCGCGATCCAGAGGTAGGCCTCGGGAACCCGGGCCATGGCCCGCAGCAAGACGTCGAACGCCTTGTTCGCGTGCAACCGCCCAAGCGCGAGGATCAGGGGCGAGCGATCGGGGGTGAACGCTTTGGCCCGCGGCCAGGGCGCTTCGTGCGCTCCGTTGACGAAGTTCGGAAGATAGTGCACCCGGTCCCCGGGCCAACCCTCCTCGCCGAGGTGCGCGACGATGTCCTCGGTGTTCCCGATCAGGTGGTCGCACGATGCGTAGTACTTGAGGTCGTAATAGCCTCCGAGCCGGCCCACGTGGACGAATTCGCCGCGCGGACACATGGCGCTCGCCCGATTCATCCAGCTCAGCACCACGTCGGGCCGGAAGTTGGCGATCTGGCGCTTAAGCTGGATCGGCGTGTAGATGTCGATGGCACCGCCGAAGGGAAGCTCGACCACGTCGAGGTCGGCGGCGCGCAAGCCCCGGGCGCGATCGGCGTTGCGCCGGATCACGACCCGCTGTTCCAGGCCGGCGCGCCCGAGCGCGGGAACCAGACGCGAAAAGAAGGCCTCGGCGCCCCCCACGGCCGCACCGGCCATCGCCTGTAGGACGCGCATCAGGGAATCAGGCTTTCGAACGCCGCCGCGGCCTCCGGCCAACCCCAACGGCGCTGCTTCGCAAGCGCGCCCTCGTGCAGCCGGCGCCACAGCGCGTCGTCGACAAGGATCCGGCCGGCGGCGTCGGCAAACGACGCCTCGTCCGCGGCGACGAAGCCGGTTTCGCCGTCGATCACCCGCTCGGCGACCGCGCCCAGATTCTGTATCACCGCCGGAACACCCATGGCCTGCGCCTCGCCTATGGCCGAGCAAAATGTTTCGTTGAGATCGCCACGGTAAAGCATCGCCCGAGCGGCCTGCAACTCTGCGATCAAGCGCGGCTTGGGCACCGGGTCCCTAACCACGACGCCGAGTGCCGATAGCGATCGCGCGCGCGAAAGAACCGCGTCCATCGCCGCCGACTTGGCGGCCCCCACCGCACCGTACGTCGCGGCACCAGCGAACAGATGCAGCTCGGCCGCGGGCACGCGGGCATGGATTCGCCCGGCCCACACCTCCAACAACCAATCGAGGGACCGCAAGGGGTTTGACGCGAACACCGCGCGCGGCGGCGGCGGGCTATCGGACGCCTCGGCGTGAAGGAACGAATCGGGAATGCCGTAAGGGATGATGACGCGCTCCCCGCCCGGGGCCCACCGGGGATAGTTTGTTAAGTGATAGGTGCCGATGTAGACGATCACCGGCTTGAATCGCCAGAGCTTGGAAAGGTAGCGGGCCTTCAAGAGATAGCGAGCGGGATTGTGGATCCAAAAGACGCGGCGCCGCGCGGCGGGGACAAGCCCAATCAGCTTGTCGCCCCGGTTGGCGACGAAGAGGTCGGCGGCATCGGGAATGCCTTCGGCGATGGGCGTCCAGCGGACCCCCTCGTGTGCGAGGGGCCGTTCGCATCGGTTGTAGACGTGGACGTCGTGGCCGCGGGCGGCGAGCGCACGAGCGAGGTAGACGACTGCCGACTCCACGCCACCCAGGGGGCGTTCCTCGACCGTCCTTCCGTCGAAGCGAATGCCGTCGTCGGCGATGGTGATGCGCGCCATGGATGCTCAGTCCTCGAGGCGCGCCTTGAGATGCGAAAGCAACGGGTACAGACCCGCGAACAGGGCGACGAGCAGGCCGTGACCGCCCTCGCGGTAGCCCTTACGCATCACGTAGCACTTGAAGAATCGCGAGAACAGACGGCGCAGGTTCGGCGTGAGCGTACCCACCTCGCCGCTTTCGCGAAGATCGCGCGCGCGCGCGGATGAATAGGCATCGAGGCGGCGGATCATGTCCGAGATGTCGCGATCCACGTAGTGCTCGATTCGGTTCTCGAGCATCCGCCCCTTGCGGCCCGACCATTCGAGCCGGGGGTGGACGCGCTGATCGCCCCAGGTCTTGGCGCCCTTGCGGAACAGCCCTGGATAGGCGGCCTTGCCGTAGGACGCCCCCCAACCCCAGCGCACCAGGCGCGCGCCGACGTAATTGTCCACCGGGATCTCGTGCCAGTCGTAGCCCGAGGTTTCGACCGTGCGGCGGATCTCGCCCGCAAGCGCATCGGGCACATGCTCGTCCGCGTCAACCTCGAGGACCCACGTTCCCGCGCAAGCGTCGATGCCGGTGTTCCGGCGCCCGCCCTCGCGCTCCCACGCGCCTTCGACGATGCGCCCGGTGAAGCGGAGCGCGATCTCCTTGGAGCGGTCCCGGCAATCGTCGAGGACGACCACGATCTCGTCGGCAAACTTCAGGCGTTCGAGACAGGTTGCCAGGCGCTTTTCTTCGTCGTGAACGACGACGAGCGCAGACAGCGCGATGCCGCTCATGCGGCCGCGTGCAAGGCCCGGTCCCACAACTCGCGGGCCGCCTTCTCCGCCATGTCCACGGTCAGGCTATCCATGAGGGTGCCCGTGTCGCGGTGGTTGAAATCCTCAGGAAAAATGTTCTCGAAATCGATGCTCGTGCGCACGACTCCGCACAGAGATCCCCAGGGCGCGTAGTGGACTTCGAGGCTGGGCCCGAACAGCCCGAGAGTCGGAATCCCGGTCGCCGCGGTTAAGTGCATGAGCCCCGAGTCGTTGCCGACGTAAAAGGCGCAACGCCGCAGGCACGCGAACGCCTCAAGCAGGTCGAGCCGCCCGACCAGGTCGATGCGGCGCCCGGCCGGCACGGCGTCGATGAGCGCGAGCACCATCGGTCTTTCGTCGTCGCGCCCGAGTATGGCGACCCGGGCGCCGGGGACGATACCGTCGGGGGCGCTC
>JASMAE010000145.1 GCA_030754475.1 Rhodospirillales bacterium | reverse complement strand
GCGTGAACGAGCGAGTCAAGTCGATCGGCGGGTCCTTGCATGAGCGGGCGCGGGAGTTGGTATCGACGTCCAACCTGGTCTCGCTGAACGTCAAGGCCATGGGGCTTGTGTTCCTCCAACATGCAAAACAATTCGCCGAGGAATCCGAACGGGCCGAGGTGCGAACCGGCGCGATCGGATCGAACCTGAGGAATACCTGGGAGGAGCTCGCATCCGTCTCCGATCGCGCGGCCGCCAGCGTCGATGAGATCGGCGAAGGCCTGCGCCAGCGCACGGGCGATCTTTCGCGCGCATCCGACAGCGCGGTCGTGAAGATCGGCGAGTTCGGTGAGCTGATGGAACTCAGGGCGGATCGTCTCATCAAGGTGTCCAATCAGGCAGTCCTGCGCGTGAACGCGGTCGGTCAGGCCGCGAGTCAACGGACCGACGACCTGTCCACCAGCCTGGAGTCGGCCGGCACGCAGGTGAAAAGCTTACTCGCGATCCTCAAGCACGGTGTGGTCGAAACGGTTGCCGCATCGGACAGGAGCGCGAGCGGAATCGCGGGCGTGACCAAGGTCGTGCAACGGGGTGCCTACGAAGTCGCTCAGGCGGCGGCGAAGGTCGACACCCTGGGATCGGTGGTGGGTCGCCGGCTTTCCGAGATTTCCGAGGCTACCGAGGGAGCGTCGACGCGCCTCAGAGATCTCGGGACGGAATTGGAAGGCCGGGTCAAGGACGTCACGGTAGCCTCGGACCAGGCCTCGGATCAGCTCGGTGGCGCCGGTCGAACGCTTCGCCGGCACGCGCACAGACTGGCGCTCGTTTCCGGGCGCTCGGCGAAACTGATGCGCCAGATCGGCGAAATCCTCAAGCGGCGGACCGAAGACCTTCGCGAGACGACGGGTACGACCGAGTCGCGCCTTGTCGGCGTAAGCGAGGAAATGCGCAAGTCCCTCGACACATTGTTGAGCGGCTCCGACGAGGCGGTCTCCAAGGTCGAGGTCGTCGCCGACGTGCTATCGCGTCAAACGACGGGCCTGGATTCCGCAGCTGCTCAGGCCGTGCGTCGGATGACCGAGGTCGCCGCCAACATGTTCGACCGTTCGCGCGACGTCACGGCGTCGGCCGATCGCGCCGCCAAGCTCGTTCATTTGGTCACCGAGGCCCTGCAGCGCCAATCCACGGACTTAAGATCCGCGTCGGATAGCGCCGTCGACGATATCAACGCCGTCGGCGGCGCCGTTCAGGAGAATACGGTCGAGCTTGGGCGCGTCGCGGACGACTCGCTTGCCACGCTTAAACGCGCGCGCGAAAGCCTTGAGGCGGAGACCACGGGTCTCGCTTCGGCGTCGCGCGATGCCGCGGACGGCGTCGAAACGCTGATCGGGGTTCTCGCCAAGAGCGCGCGCGAGGTCGCCGACGCCTCTGACGGGGCAACGAATCACGTCAACCGCGTTGCCGAGGCGGTCAACGATCAGGTCGGCGCGGCGACGGCCGCGTCCGACCGGGTGGCAGCGCGAATGGATTCCATGATTGATCGCCTGCGCGAGAGCGCGGACGCCCTGGACGGGCACCTCGAATCCGTCGCCGGCCGCCTGCATGATGTGGGCCGGAACCTGAGGGAGCGCGCCCACGAACTGGCTGCCGCCCGCACCGAAGCCACCCAACACGTGGCCGCGTTCGCGGAAACGCTGCGCGTACACGCCGAGACCTTGGCGTCGACCTCCGACGACGCCGCGGCCCAGGTCGGCCAGGTGGGCGATTCCTTGAACGACCGTGCGCGCGATGTCTCGGCGACCGTGGACCGCGCGGCGAAGCTGATGACGCTGATCACCGATGCGCTCGACCGCCACTCGCGCAACCTCGGCGTCGCGGCCGATCAGGCGTCGGCGCGCGTGAGCGCCATCAACGTGACGCTGGCGGAACGGACGGGCGCGCTGCAGGAGACCTCGGAAAGCGCGGCTGCCCATTTGGCGGGCGTGAGCGAGGCTTTGCTGAAACGACTGAACGAACTGGCCGAAACCGCCCGGTCCACGTCCGCGAGCGTCGATTCCGCGTCCGATGGCGTGAAGCGCCGGACGCAAGAGCTGACGGCGGAATCCGGGGATGCGGTTGCGCGGCTCGAACAGGTTGGCGATGTGCTCGACGATCGCGCGCGCCGTGCGACGGCGTCCACCGACGAGACCGCGGACAGGCTGAACCGGATCGGCGAATTCCTTCGCGAGCACGGGCAGGGGGCGGCCGCCCATGCCGAGGAAATCATCGCCAAGGTGGATGCCGCGAGCACCGCGCTTCGCCGCCGGCTCGACGATCTTGCGACGGCGCAAGAAACGGCGGAGCGGGAAATGCGCTTGCTCGGCGGCGCGCTGACCGAACGGGCACGCGAAATAGAAAGCGTGACTGAGCGTTCGTCGATCCACATCCAGTCGTGGGACCAGACCATGAAGCAACGCTCG
>JASMAE010000144.1 GCA_030754475.1 Rhodospirillales bacterium | reverse complement strand
AGGTCGAATGCATGTTCGGGAAACTCAAGGATTGGCGACGTGTCGCGACACGCTATGACCGATGCGCCCACACTTTCTTCTCAGCCATATGCATCGCCGCTTTCGTCATCTTCTATCTCAATCAATGAGTCCTGAGCCTAGTCTTCGCCGAGACCGCCGCCGGGATGCTTGCCGGAATTTGTCCCGAGGGCCGTTGTCGCTTGTCGAGCCGGGCGCCGCGCTATGTCCGCCGCCCCTCGGCGGGAAGCTTGGCCGGTTTTTCCGGCCTCTCCGGCCCCCAAATCCGCTCGAAGTAGCTGTCCGCCAGCATCAGCGCCCCGACAGGATTGTGGGCGAGGACCCGGTCCTTGGCCACGAGCGTGGTCGCGAGGCCTTCGGAATGCTTGAAGAACAGGCTGTCGTGGCCGATGCAAAGGCCGAGCACGATGTTGAGCTCGCATCCATGACGGTTGAGCATCACGGCCTGCGAGACGGGGTTGCACATGGGTTCGTACTCGCCGGGGCGGATTTTTTCGCTATCGGCGAGCCCGATATCCTCCTTCGGAACGCTGCCGTGCTTGCAGGCCGCCGAGGCCACTTCAAAGCCGTGGCTTTCGAGAATCCCGCTCAGCGTCCGCGCAAGATCGACGAAGCTGATGCAGGTCGCTATTCCGATCTTGCGGAACCCCATGCGCTTCGCGAACGCCACGATCTCCTCGACGCGGGTCCAGCGGCAATACCCTTCGGCCTCGACCCGCGCGGATTCCTGCGCCACCTTCAGCACGCCCGGGTCTTCGTAAAGGGCGCGCGCCTCCTCGATCCCGTCCGCATCGACCTTGGTCGGGCAGAAGCCGGGGCCACGGTCCTCCGATTCGCCAGCTTGGCAAGCGCGGACCGTCGGCGGGCAATAGGCGCACCCAGGGTCGCGATAGCGCGACTTGGAGGTCGGGTTCTTGGGCATGGCGTATCTCCCGTAACAATCAAGGCACGCACCGTCGCCGACAGGAGACGAAGATGCGCGCATGCGGGCTGTGATTTGGATCAATCGGCCCGCGGGCTTTCGACGCGCCCCGGAACGGAAGCTCGTTGCCGCTCATGGCGCCGTTCGGGGCAGTGACCGCCCTCGACATAACCAGGGCGGCCCATTCCGCCCGTACCTACGCTTCTTCGACCATATCGCCATCATTCGCCACTGTCCCTTCTAAACCGACCATCAGACAATGGCCTTCCAGGCGCCAAGGCACGGTCGAACCTGCCGCACGGCCCGATACCGCCGGTATCCCGATCCGTATAGACAAGGTTGTATGGCCCCGCTACAGTCCTCGGCGCGCTCACGGGCGCGACAGCAATTCGCGTCGCGCGCTCGGGCCGTAATCCGAACAAATGACGCGGAGTGGGGAGGATGCCCGGTTTCGAAGGAAGCTACACGGTTCTCGTCACGCCTTTCACCGAGGACGGCGCCGGCGTGGACGCGCCCGCGCTGAGAAGCCTGGTCGAGTGGCAGATTGACCAAGGGGTTCCAGGCTTGATCCCCTTGGGCAGCACCGGTGAGTTCCTGTCGGTCACCGACGACGAGCGGACGCAAGTCATCGAGACGGTCGTCGATCAGGCCAAGGGGCGGGTTCCCGTCGTCGTCGGCACCGCCAACGAGTGGTGCGACGTGGCGGTTCGCTACAGCCGTGAGGCCGAAAGCCTGGGCGCCGACGGCGTCATGGTGATCCAGCCCTACTACAGCTCACCCACCGAAGACGAGCTGTTCGAGCACTACCGACGCATCTCGGACGCGATCTCGATCCCGATCATGCTCTACAACAACCCGCGCACGGCCAACGTCGACCTGCGCCCCGCGTTCGTCGCCCGTTTGGCCGAGCTCGACAACGTCCGCTACATTAAGGAAGCGAGCGGCGACCAATCACGGGTGCGCGAGATTCACCGCCACATCGGCGCCGATCGCATGGTCGTCTTTTCGCGTTACGACGCGTGGATGCTGGGCGCCCGGGGCTGGGTGTCGGTGTGCGGCAACATCGTGCCGGACCTTTCGGCCGAGGCGTACCGGCAAACGGTGACGCTCGGCAATCCGGCGGCCGGCCGCGAGATCTACCACCGACTGTATCCGCTACTCGACGCGATCGATGGGGATTTGTACGTATCCGCGACAAAGGCGGCGCTGGCGCTGATCGGACGCCCCGTGGGGCCGCCGCGCATGCCGCGCCTTCCGCTTCCCGAGGCGAGGGTGGCCGCGCTGCGGCGCGTTCTCGCCGATTTAGGCGTGCTTGCCGAAAAGGCGGCCTAAGTTGCCGCACCAGCAGACTTCTCTACCCGACAATCAACCAGCGAGGAGACTACGACTCATGAAGAAACTATTCACGGTCGGATTGGCCGTTGCGTTCGGTGCGGTGTTCGCGCTCGCGCACCAGACCGCGGACGCCCGCGAACTCAAGTTCTCCCACCAGTCTAATGTGACCAACGTCAATCATCTGTCCCAGGTCGAATTTCAGAAAAAGTTGGCCGAGCTTACGGGCGGCAACATCACCGTCCGCATCTTCCCGAACAAGCAGCTCGGCGGCGAGCGCGACGAGATCGAGGGAATTCTGCTGGGGACCTTGGATGGCGCCAAGCCGGCGTCCGCCGTCGTCGCCAACTGGGTGCCCGAGTTCAACGTCGCCAACATGCCGTTCGTCTTCCGCGATCTCGATCACTTCCAGCGCGTCTGGCGTGTCGGTGGCGAGCTGCATAATATCATTCAGGAAAAAGCGGAAGCAAAGGGGCTCCGCTTCCTTTGCGCGGTGACCACCGGCATCCGCAACATCATGTCGAAGCGGCCGATCTTCGCCATCGAGGACATGAAGGGCCTTAAGATCCGGGCGATCGAGAACCCGGTGCACGTGGCCACCTTCAACGCCATGGGCGCGAACGCCACCGCGATCGCGTACCCCGAGGTCTACGGCGCGCTGCAGACCGGCGTCGTCGACGGCGCGGACGCGGCCAACAACAATTACCACAGCCAGAAGTTCTACGAGCAGGCCCCCTATTGGTCGCTGATCGGTTGGCTCGTGTTCACGAACACGATGATCATGTCGGAGAAGACGTGGGATTCGCTTTCCGCCAAGGATCAGCAGGCCGTCCAGGACGCCGCCGTATACGCCTGCAACTGGCAGACCGATTTCTACAAGCACGACGGGGACAAGAAGCTTCAAATGCTGCTGGCCGAGGGCGTCAAGGTCACGATGCCCTACCGCGAGCCGTTCATCGAAGCCTCGCAGAAGGTCTACGACCAGTTTCTGAAGACCGACGAAGAGAAGAAGCTGCTCAAGATCATTC
>JASMAE010000143.1 GCA_030754475.1 Rhodospirillales bacterium | reverse complement strand
CGGGGTTCGGCGATATTTAAAACAGTACGAATATAGTGCTATTTGTGGTGCGGCATGGTTCGTCTGAACAAGCTAACCGATTATGCGGTGGTGATCCTCGCCGAGATGGCGCAGGCGGGCGGCGTTACGACCGCTTCCGCGCTCGCCGCGCGCACGGGGATTCCGGGCCCCACCGTCGCCAAGCTCCTGAAGATCTTGGCCCAGCGCGGCCTCACGCTGGCGCTTCGCGGCCGCGCCGGCGGCTATGGACTGAGCCGGGCGCCGACCGCGATCAACGTCGCCGAGATCATCGAGGCCATCGAGGGGCCGGTGGCGGTCGCGGCCTGTGTCGAAGGTGCCCTTGAGAACTGCGAGTTCGAACCCGTTTGCGCCATGAACGGGCACTGGAACCGGGTCAACGAGGTGATCCGCCGCGCGCTCACCGGCGTCACGCTCGCCGACATGGTGGACGCGGAGACGCCCGCCTTCGGTTTCCCAAGACCGCCGGCGAAGGGGCGCGAGCGCGGCTTGGGCGAAACGCCGGCGATATGATGGAGCGAAGTCCCGTGGAGACCGAACCCAAGACGGCGAACGAACTCGCGCTCGGCGATACGGCCTACAAGTACGGCTTCGTCACCGATATCGAGTCGGAACTGGCCCCGAAGGGGCTGGACGAGGATACGGTCCGCTTCATCTCGGCGAAAAAGGACGAACCCGATTGGATGCTCGAGTGGCGGCTTCGGGCGTACCGTCACTGGACGACCATGCGCGAGCCCACGTGGCAAAAGGTCAACTACCCGCCGATCGACTATCAAGATGCGTACTATTACGCGGCGCCCAAGACCAAGGAACGGCTCAACAGCCTCGACGAGGTCGATCCCGAGCTGCTGGCGACTTACGAAAAGCTGGGCATCCCTTTGAGGGAGCAAGAGATGCTGGCCGGGGTCGCGGTGGACGCGGTCTTCGACAGCGTCTCGGTCGCGACCACGTATAAGGGCAAGCTCGAGGCGATGGGCGTTATCTTCAGCCCGATCTCCGAGGCGGTGCGCGAGCACCCCGAATTGGTGCGCAAGTACCTGGGCTCCGTCGTTCCCTATTCCGACAACTTCTTCGCCACCCTGAACGCGGCGGTGTTCTCGGACGGCACCTTCGCTTACGTGCCCAAGGGCGTGCGCTGCCCCATGGAACTGAGCACCTACTTCCGCATCAACGCCACCCAGACCGGTCAGTTCGAGCGCACTCTCATCATCGCCGAAGAAGGGTCCTACGTCAGCTACCTCGAGGGCTGCACGGCGCCCATGCGCGACGAGAACCAGCTTCATGCCGCCGTGGTCGAGCTGGTGGCGCTGGACGATGCCGAGATCAAGTACTCGACGGTCCAGAACTGGTATCCGGGCGACGCGGACGGCCGGGGCGGCATCTACAACTTCGTGACCAAGCGCGGCGCCTGCCGCGGCCGCAATTCCAAGATCCTCTGGACCCAGGTCGAGACCGGGTCCGCCATCACCTGGAAGTATCCGAGCTGCATCCTTCAGGGCGACGGCTCGGTCGGCGAGTTCTATTCGGTGGCCATCACCAACAACCGCCAGCAGGCCGACACCGGCACCAAGATGATCCACATCGGCCGCAACACCAGCTCGCGCATCATCTCCAAGGGCATCTCGGCCGGCCACGCCGACAATACCTACCGGGGGCTGGTGCGCATCCAGCCCAAGGCGGAAGGGGCCCGGAACTACACTCGCTGCGACAGCCTTTTGATTGGTGACGCGTGCGGGGCGCACACGGTGCCCTATATCGAGACGCGGAACGCGTCCGCCAAGGTCGAGCACGAGGCGACCACCTCGAAGATCAGCGAGGACCAGCTCTTCTACTGCTTGCAGCGCGGGCTGCCCGAGGAGGAGGCGGTCTCGCTCATCGTCAACGGATTCTGCAAGGAGGTCCTGCAGACCCTGCCGATGGAGTTCGCGGTCGAGGCGCAGAAGCTCGTCGGAATCAGCCTCGAAGGCAGCGTCGGCTAAGCGCTGGCCACATTGCGAAGCACGGCCTTGAGTGCGAAGCAAGGCCTTGAGCACAAGGCAAGAAAGAGTAGGCACGATGGCACTTCTCGAAATCGAAGGCTTGCGGGCGCGGGTCGAAGGCAAGGAGATACTCAAAGGGGTAGATCTTCGCGTCGAAGCGGGCGCGGTGCACGCCGTCATGGGCCCCAACGGCTCGGGCAAGAGCACGCTGGCGCACGTGATCGCGGGTCGCCCCGGCTACGAGGTCACGGACGGCTCGATCACCTTTGACGGCCGGGATCTGTTGTCGCTCGGGGCCGATGAGAGGGCCCGTGCCGGTGTCTTCCTCGCCTTCCAGTATCCGGTCGAGATTCCGGGCGTGACCAACACGACGTTTCTCCGCCACGCGCTGAACGCCCAGCGCGCCGAGCGTGGCGAGCCGACGCTCGATCCGATCGAGTTCGTCCGTATGTTGCGCGACAAGATGCGGTCCCTCGGGGTCACCGAGGAGCTGCTCAAGCGGCCCGTCAACGTGGGCTTCTCGGGCGGCGAGAAGAAGCGCAACGAGATCCTGCAGATGGCGGTTCTCGAGCCCAGGCTCGCGGTGCTCGACGAGACCGATTCGGGCCTCGACATCGACGCGCTCAAGGTGGTGGCCGATGGCGTGAACGCGCTGCGCTCGCCGGCGCGCGGCATGCTGCTGATTACGCACTACCAGCGGGTCCTGAGCTACGTCGTGCCCGACCACGTGCACGTGTTCGCGGGCGGCGTGATCGTCGCCTCGGGTGACAAGGATCTGGCGCGCGAGCTCGAGGAAAAGGGATACGCGGACTTCGCCGCCGCCGATGCGGCATGAGCGAAGGGCGCGAACGGAGACAGCGATGAGGGCGCGAACGACTCAGTCGTGGCCGACGGACGAGAGGCTGATCGCAGCCGAGCGCGCCGCCGCCGCCGGGCCCGCGTGGCTCGCCGAGACGCGGCGTCAGGGCTTGCGGATTTTCCGCGACGCAGGCGTGCCGCACGCGAAAATCGAGGCCTGGAAGTACACCGGCGTGAACGGGCTCGTAGGGATCGGCTTCGATCCGCACGCGCCCGCGCCCGAGGTCCGGATCCCGCCGCCGCCGCTTGCCGGCTTGGAGGACGCCTATCGCGTCGTGTTCGTCAACGGCCGATTCGCACCCTTGCTTTCGGAACTCGACGGCTTGGCCGAAGGTGTTGCGGTCGTGCCGCTGACGACGGCGGCCGCGGACCCGCCCGAGGCCGTGCGTGCCCATTTGGGTCGGGTTCTCGACTTGGACGGAATGCCGTTCGCGGCCCTGAACGCGGCCTTTTGGACCGAAGGTTGCCTCGTCACCCTCGACGACGGGTGCACGCTGTCGCGGCCGATCCATCTCGTCTCGATCGCCGCGGGCGGGGATGCGCCGACGATGTTCGCGCCTCGGACCCTCGTGGTCTTCGGGCGCGGCGCGCGGGCGACCATCGTCGAAAGCCACCTCGGCACGGACGGCGCGCCCACGTTCTCCAATGCCGTTTCCGAAGTCGTGGCCGCGGAAGGCGCCGTGGTCGAACACTACAAGCAGGTCCAGGGGTGCGAGGCCGACTTTCATGTGGGCGCGAGCGCCGTCAGCCTCGGCGCCGGCGCGTCTTACGACGGTTTCGCGCTGACTCTCGGCGGGCGGCTGGTGCGGAACGAGACCCGCGTCACGCTTGCCTCGCCCGGCGCCGAGTGCCGGATCAACGGGGCGTATGCCGCGTTCGGCGATTCGCACGTGGACAACACGACGCTGATCGACCACGTGGCTGCCGGCGCGACCTCGCGTGAAACCTTCATGGGTGTGGTCGGTGATAGCGCCCGCGGGGTGTTCCAGGGAAAGACCCTGGTGCGTGCGCACGCGCAGAAGACCGACGGCCACATGCTTCACAAGGCGCTTCTCTTGTCTTCGGGCGCCGAGGTGGACGCGAAGCCCGAGCTCGAGATCTACGCCGACGACGTCAAGTGCTCGCACGGCGCGACGGCGGGCAAGCTCGACGAGACCATGCTGTTCTACCTGCTCTCGCGCGGCATTCCGCGCGGCCAAGCGCGGCGCTTGCTGATCGAGGCGTTCCTCGCAGGCGCGCTCGACGAGATCCGCCACGCGAACGTGCGCGAAGCGCTGCGGGGCGCGCTGATGAAGAGCATCGGCGACGCCACGCGGGACCTTGGATGCGACTGATGACCGATGGTGCAACCAGCGTCGACTTGAAACCGGCCGGGGAAGCCCGCCCGTTCGACGTAGTGCGCGTGCGCCGGGATTTCCCCATCCTCGGGCGCGAGGTCCATGGCAAGCCGCTGGTCTATCTCGACAACGCGGCGTCGGCGCAAAAACCGCGCCACGTGATCGACACCATCCGCGACGTCTACGAGAACGAGTACGCCAACGTGCATCGGGGCGTCCATTACCTGAGCGAACGCGCGACCAAACGCTACGAGGCGGCGCGCGAAACCGTGCGACGCTTCCTGAACGCGCGTTCGGCCCGCGAGATCGTCTTCACCCACGGCGGCACCGAGGCCATCAACCTGGTTGCGTCGTCCTATGGTCGGCATTTCCTGGAGCCGGGCGACGAGATCATCATCTCGGTCTTCGAGCACCATTCCAACATCGTGCCCTGGCAGTTGGCCCGCGACGCCAAGGGTCTGGTGCTCAAGGCGGCGCCGGTCACCGACGACGGCGAGCTGCCGATCGACGCCTTCGAGCGCCTGTTCACGCCACGCACCAAACTGGTCGCCATCTCCCACATGTCGAACGTGCTCGGCACCGTATTTCCGGCGCGCCAGATCGCCGAGATCGCCCACGCCCACGGCGCCAAGGTCCTGTTAGACGGCTGCCAGGCGGCCTGTCACTTGGGTGTGGACGTGCAGGAAATCGACTGCGACTTCTACGTGTTTTCGGGCCACAAGGTGTACGGGCCGTCGGGAATCGGCGTCCTTTACGCGAAGGGCGAGCTGCTCGCGTCCATGCCGCCCTACCAAGGGGGCGGCGAGATGATCGCGCGCGTGACCCTGGAAAAGACCACCTGGGCGCCGCCGCCGGCGAGGTTCGAGGCGGGCACGCCGCCCATCGTCCAGGCCATCGGGCTCGGGGCTGCGCTCGACTACTTGGCCTCGGTTGGCCGGGAGCGCATTGGAGCGCACGAGGCGGATCTCACCAAGTACGCCATGCAACGGCTCGCTGCCGTCGACGGGTTGCGTCTCATCGGGACGGCGCCCGCCAAGTCCAGCGTCGTCGCGTTCACCCTCGATGCGGTCCACCCCCACGATGTCGCGACCGTGCTCGATCGCGCGGGCATCGCCGTGCGCGCCGGCCACCACTGCGCCCAGCCGTTGATGCAGCGTCTCGGGGTCACGGCGACGGCGCGCGCCTCGTTCGCCATGTACAATACGCGCGCCGAGGTGGACGCCCTCGGCGCGGCGCTCGAATCGGTAATGGAGTTTTTCGGCTGATGTCCGACGATCTGCGCGAGCTCTACCAGGAAGTGATCCTGGAACACGGCAGGAATCCGCGGAACTGCCATCATCCGGACGCCCCGACCCACGCGGCGCACGGGGACAATCCGCTTTGCGGCGACCAGCTCGACGTCTACCTCACGGTCGGTGCCGACGACCGCATCGCCGAGGCCGCCTTCGAGGGGCGCGGCTGCGCCATCTCGGTGGCCTCAGCCTCGCTGATGACCGAGGCGCTTCGCGGCAAGACCCTGACCGAGGCCAGGGAGCTGTTTAAGAAGATCCACGAGATGTGCACCTCGGACGAAGGCGGCGGCATCGACGTCGCCGACGGCGATTTCGAACGACTGGCCGCGCTTTCGGGCGTGCGCCAGTTCCCCATGCGCGTGAAATGCGCGACGCTCGCGTGGCACACCATGAAGGCCGCCATGGAAGGCAATGCGGAAGTCTCGACCGAGGACGAAGTCTGAGGCGCCTGGCGCGCGATGGGAAGAAAGCGATGAGCGAACCCTATTCCCCTTTCGGAGGATTCGAGACCCCGGCGCTCGAGGAGTATTCGGCGCACGCCGGATCGCCGCGCACGCCGGACGCCGGTCCGATAGCGAGCGCGGCGGATGTCGTCCAGGCGCTGAGGACGGTTTTTGATCCGGAGATTCCGGTGAACATCTACGACCTCGGCCTGATCTACGAGACCGAGATCGCGGACAACGGAGACGTGGCCATCACCATGTCGCTGACCGCTCCCGGCTGCCCCGTGGCCGGCGAAATGCTGCAGATGGTGGCGGACGCGGTGGCGGCAATCGAGGTTGCGGGCGAGGTGAGCGTGCAGCTGGTGTGGGATCCGCCGTGGACGCCGGAACGGATGTCCGACGACGCCCGGCTGGCGCTGGGCATGGATTGAGCACGCGGCGCGTGGCTGCCGCCGCAGGAGCACGCGGCGCGTGGCCGCCGCCGCAGGAGCGATGAGGCGCGAGGGCGCCGGCGAAGGAGGGTTGAGGCGATGCAGTTGATCAGTTTGACGGACGCCGCGGCCGCCCGCGTGCAAACGCTGGTCGCGAACAGCGAGAAGCCGGTGTTCGGGCTTCGCATCGGCGTCAAGACGGTGGGATGTTCGGGTCTCAGCTACGTCGTCGAATACGCCGACGCGCCGCGCGACGGCGAGGACGTGGTCGAGGATAAGGGGGTCTCGGTGTGCATCGAGCCGAAGGCCGTGATCTATCTGTTCGGGGCCGAGGTCGACTACGTCGAGGGCAAGTTGGAATCGGGATTCGTCTTCCGCAACCCGAACGAGAAATCCCGCTGTGGCTGCGGCGAGAGCTTCTCCGTATAAGCGCCGCCCGCGCACCCACGGCCGAGGCCCGGCTCTCATTCGAGGTCAAGGATGAGACCGTGCGCGTCGTTCTCGGCGGCGAGACGATCACCGTCACCGGGTCTGCGCTAGAAGCCGGGGCAGTGCTATTGGTCGGTGACGTCGAAGTCGCACTCGATGTGGTGGGAGCAACCGCCGCGACAGCGACGCTGCC
>JASMAE010000142.1 GCA_030754475.1 Rhodospirillales bacterium | reverse complement strand
GCGCGCGCGCGGTGATGCGAAGCGCGCGTCCTCAATCAGATCTTCGCGGCCCATGACGCCGATCAGGCAGCTGAACAGGCCTTGCGTCGTCGCCGCGATGTGGACGTAGCCACCGTCGGCGGTGGGATACAGGCTGTTGGGCACCTGGCCGGGAAGGTTCGGCCCCGCGCGCGCAGGGATAAAGCCGAGCTTGTCGAAGGCGGGCACGAACGGCTCCATGAAGCTGAAAGCCGCCTCGAACAGCGCCGCGTCGATGATCTGCCCGTCTCCGGTCTTTTCGCGGTGCACGATCGCCATCACCGCCCCGAGGGCGCCGTAGAGCCCGGTGATGTAGTCCGTCAGCGGCACCGCGGCCCGGGCCGGCGGGCGGTCGGGATCGCCTATGATGTGACGGAGCCCGCCGACCGCCTCGCCGATCACGCCGTATCCGGGCCGCGCGCTATAGGGTCCGTCCTGGCCGAAACCCGAGATCCGGACCATTATGATTTCGGGGCGCAGGGCGGCAAGATCGGCGTAGCCGAGCCCCCATTTCTCAAGGGTACCGGGGCGGAAATTTTCGACCACCACGTCCGAGCCCTTGGCGATCTCGCGCGCGATCTCCTGGCCTTCGGCGGACTTGAGATCCAGCGCCACGAGCTTCTTGCCGCGAAGGATACTGGCCGCCCACAGCGAAACCTCGCCCACGTGCTTGCCCATGGCGCGCACCGGATCGCCGTCGAGGGGCTCCACCTTGACCACGTCGGCGCCGAAGTCCGCGAGAAGGCGCCCGCAGAACGGCCCGGCGACGGTCGTCCCCAGCTCGAGCACGCGGTAACCCGCCAGTGGACCCGGCGCCTTAGGTTCCATGGTCTCCCCCTATCCCGCGTGCGGGCTGGTGCGATTCCACGTGAGTGGATAACGGCCTTGCGCGTTACGTCCTGAGCACGCCGCCCGTTTCCTTCGCAACCCGCGCGATAACCTTCTCGGACACCGCCTCGATTTCGGCGTCAGTGAGGGTGCGGTCCTTCGGCTGAAGCACCACGCCGATGGCGAG
Source organism: Rhodospirillales bacterium (assembly GCA_030754475.1). GTDB lineage: Bacteria > Pseudomonadota > Alphaproteobacteria > Rhodospirillales > JASLLV01 > JASLLV01. The sequence goes on along the minus strand of JASMAE010000142.1, from coordinate 6,765 downwards.
CGACTTTTTTCCCGCGCCGAGGCCCTTGCCGGAATAGACGTCGAACAACTGCGCGTCGGCGATCAGCGAGGTGTCCGCGCCCCTGGCCGCGGCGAGCACGGCGGCGGCGGAGACGTCCTTGTCCACGACGAAGGCGAAATCGCGGGCCACGGGATGGAACGGCGAAAGCTCCGGCGGGGCGGAGGGCGCCCTTGTCTCGGGCGCGGGAATCGAATCCAGAAAGACCTCGAAACCGGCCACAACTCCGCGCGCGTCCATGATTTCTAGCACCGCGGGGTGGATCTCGCCGAAAGTGGCGAGCACCGGCGCCGCCGCGCCGCCGCCGAGCCGGAGTACGCCGGCGCGGCCCGGATGGTAGTAGGCGGGCGCCTTGGCCTCGATGTGGACGCGCCCCGAGGCGACGCCGAGCGCCGCGATCACGGCCAAGGCGTCGGCCTTGGCGTCAAAGACGTCCACGCCGCGGCTCGCCTCGGCCCACGAGCGCGGGTGCGCGCCGCCGGAGCGAACCCCGGCGGCAGCCGTGGTCTGCTCGGCGGGGCCGACGCCTGCGTACTGGGGGCCCACCTCGAACAGCGCGGCGTCCGAGAGGCCGCGGTTGGCGTTGCGCACGCCGGCCGCGATGAGATTGGGCAGCACCGACGGGCGCATGACGTCCAGATCCGCGCTGATCGGGTTGACGAGGCGAAGCGATTCGGGCACGGGCGCGAATTGCTCGGCATATTTCGACGCCGTAAACGAAAGCGTCACCGCCTCCATCAGTCCCTGGGCGGCAAGCACGCGCCGGGCGGTGGCGCGCAAGGCCTGTTCAGGCGAAAGCGCAGGTTCGGGAAGCGCGCCCGCGCATTTCACCGGCACCGCCGGCACCCGGTCGTAGCCGAAGACGCGCACCACCTCTTCCACCAGGCACGCCTCGCCGACGATGTCGTTGCGCCACGACGGCACCTTGACCGAGAGCGCGCCGTCGCCGGCACCGACCGTGAAGCCGAGTGCCGTCAGGATCCGCTTCGCCTCCGCCGTGGGTAGCTGGACGCCGCCCAACGTCGCCACGCGCTCGGGCGCAAATGCGATCTCGGGTCGCGGTTCCGGCTCTTCGCCCGCGATCACCAGCGCCGAGGCCTCGCCGCCGCAGAGATCGAGCACGAGCCGGGTCGCCAGCTCCATGCCGTCCACCTGGAAGGCTGAGTCAATCCCGCGCTCGAAGCGGTAGCGCGCGTCGGAAGTCAAGCTCAGCTTGCGCCCGGTCGCCGCCGTTCGCACGGGATCGAAGAACGCGGATTCGAGAAAGACGTTCATCGTCGCATCCGTGCACCCGGTGCGCGCACCACCCATGACGCCGCCAAGCGCTTCCGCCCCGTGGTCGTCACAGATCACGGTCATCTCGCGATCGAGCTCGTACGTCCGGCCGCCCAAGGCCTCAAAGCGTTCGCCCGGATTCGCCAAGCGCACGCGCAAGTCGCCCGCGACTTTGTCGGCGTCGAACGCGTGCAGCGGCCGGCCGTAGCCAAGGGTGAGGAAGTTGGTGATGTCGACGAACGCCGAGATGGGGCGAAGACCGACGGCCAAAAGCTTGTCCTTGAGCCAGTCCGGGCTTTCGCGGTTGGCGACGCCGCGGATATGCCGCCCGACGAAGTAGGGGCAGGCCGGGCGCTGGGCGGGATCGAACTCGAGCCGCACGCCGATCGGGCTTTCGTACGCTCCCGGCACGGCCTCGATAACGAGCGGTTTGAGGGTCCCTAGGCCGGCCGCGGCCAAATCGCGCGCGATGCCCCGCACACCCAGGCAGTCGCCGCGGTTGGGGGTGATTTCCAGATCGAAGACGGGATCGTCGAGGCCCATGACCTCGACCACCGGCGCGCCGACGGGCGCGTCCGCGGGCAGTTCGACGATGCCGCCATGTTCCTCGCCGAGACCCATCTCGCGCTCCGACAGAAGCATTCCGGCGCTTTCGACGCCGCGGATCTTGGTCCGCTTGAGCTTGGTCCCTAGCCCCGGAATGGTGGAGCCCGGCGCCGCGAAGACACCCTTGAGGCCGGCGCGCGCATTCGGCGCCCCGCAGACGACCTCGGCCTCACCGTCCTTGGTCTCAAGGCGGCACAATTTCAGGCGATCGGCGTTCGGGTGCTTGCGCGCCTCGATCACGCGGGCGACCGTGAATTCCTCGAGCCCCGAGGCCCGCGTCACGACCGAATCGACCTCGAGGCCGAGCATGGTAAGCCGGGCCGCGATCTCGTCCAAACCGGCCTCGGTCTCCAGGTGGTCTCCGAGCCACGACAGCGTGAACTTCATCGGTGCAGCCCGCCCACCAGGTTGGGAACGTCGAGGGCGGCGAAGCCGAAGTGGCGGAGCCAGCGGAGGTCGGATTCGAAGAAGGTGCGCAAGTCCGCAATCCCGTACTTCAGCATCGCGATCCGCTCGAGGCCCACGCCGAAGGCGAATCCCTGGAACCGCGCAGAATCGACGCCGCAGTTCTCGAGCACCTTCGGGTTGACCATTCCGCACCCCAGGATCTCGAGCCAGTCGCCGCCGCGGCCGATTTTCAGCTCGCCGCCGGCGCGGCTGCAACCGATGTCGACCTCGGCCGACGGCTCGGTGAAGGGGAAGTAGCTCGGGCGAAAGCGGACCGGCAGATCCTCGATTCCGAAGTAGGCGCGGCAGAACTCGATCAGGCAGCCCTTGAGATGGCCGAAGTGCGTGCTCTCGTCCACCATCAGACCCTCGACCTGATGGAACATGGGTGAGTGCGTGGCATCCGAATCGCAGCGGTAGGTGCGACCGGGAACGATGATGCGCAAGGGCGGCGCGCGCTCCTGCATGGTTCGGATCTGGACCGGCGAGGTATGGGTCCTGAGCACGAGGCGGTGACCATCCTTCGCGCCCGGCAGATAGAAGGTGTCCATCTCTTGGCGCGCCGGGTGCTCGGGCGGAATATTCAGCGCGGTGAAGTTGTACCAGTCGTCCTCGATATCCGGCCCCTCGGCCACCTGGAAGCCCATCTCGCCGAAGATCGCCACCACTTCGTCGATGGTCTGGCTGATGGGGTGGATGCGCCCCAAGGGACCGGGGCGGACCGGAAGCGTCACGTCGATGCGCTCCTCGGCCAACCGCGCGTCGAGCTCGGCGCGCCCCAACTCGCGCTTGCGTTGGGCGATCGCGGCGGTGACGTCGTCGTGAAGCGCGTTCAAGATTTGGCCCGCATGGCGGCGCTCGTCCGCGGCCAGCGCGCCGAGTTCCTTCATTAGCGCGGTGATGCGCCCTTTTCGCCCGAGCGCCGAGATCCGCGCGCCCTCGAGCGCACCGAGGTCGGGCGCCTGGCGCACCGCCGCGAGAATTTCATCGCGCAATCCCTCGAGGTTCTCCATCGGGCTAGATCCAACGCCAAAAAGGGAGCGGGCCAAAGGCCGGCTCCCCTATACAAACCAAAGCGTCTTCCGGGTTCAAGCAGGATTGCCGAGAGCGGCCTGGACGCGTTCCACCAAACTTCGAAACGATTCCGGCTCGCGGACCGCGAGATCGGAGAGCACCTTGCGGTCGATCTCGATCCCGGTGTCCTTCAAGCCCTTCATCAGGCGCGAATAGGTCAGCCCGTGGGACCGCGCGCCTGCGTTGATCCTCTGGATCCAAAGTCGCCGGAAGTCGCGCTTGCGCGTCCGGCGGTCGCGGTAGGCGTACTGGAGCGCCTTCTCGACCCGCCCGAGCGCCAGGCGGAAGTTGTTCTTGGACCGGCCGCGGAAGCCCTTGGCCAAAACCAGCACCTTGCGGTGCCGGGCACGGCGGGCAGCGCTGCGTGTTACCCTTGCCATCGAGACGCCCCGTTCAGCCGTTGGGCATGTAGGACCGGACGATCCGGGAATCGGCGGCCGAAAGCAGCTTCGTGCCGCGCGCCTTGCGCTTCATCTTCTGGGACCGCCGGCGCAGCATGTGGTTCAGGCGCGCCGAGCTCCCCCGCACCTTGCCGGTGGCGGTCAGGCGAAAGCGCTTCTTGGCGCTGGCTTTGGTCTTGATCTTCGGCATGCCGGAATTCCGTCTCGGGCGCCTCAGCGAAGGCGAGGGTTATAATGGGCACCGGCGCCGAATGCAAGGCGGACGCGGGCCGCCGGCGCGCCTCTAGCGCATTATCCGTTTAGTCGGTTGCGATTCCACGCAAGTGGATAACGGCCTAGCGCGGAGCGACGACCATGGTCATCAGGCGCCCTTCCATGTGGGGGAACTGCTCCACCTTGGCGAGGACGTCCAAGTCGCCCCGGACGCGATCCAGCACCTGCATGCCCCGTTCCTGATGCGCCATTTCGCGGCCACGGAACCGGATGGTGACCTTGACCTTGTCGCCTTCGTCGAGGAAACGCCGGGCGTTGCGCAACTTGACGTCGTAATCGTGCACGTCGATGCTCGGGCGCATCTTGATTTCCTTGACGTCGATCGTTTTTTGCTTCTTGCGTGCGGTGTTCGCTTTCTGCTGGGCTTCGTATTTGTAGTTCCCGTAATCGAGGATCTTGCACACCGGCGGGTCGGCGTTCGGCGAGATCTCGACCAGATCCATGCCTGCCCCGTTGGCGTGTTCCCTCGCGGCTTCCAGGAGAACGACGCCGACCATCTCACCGTCCAGCCCGACGAGGCGGACATTCGGCGCTTGGATGTCTTCGTTCACGCGCGGTCCCTTGCGGACCGGCATCTCGAACTTACGTGGCCTTCGTATCTAAAACCTCCGTCCTTTGTTGCCTCGACCGGCGCGCGCCCCGTTTCGGCCTCAATTGCCCGGGGCGGACGCGAACCGGGTGTACCCGGGGTCGATGTCGCCTTTCGTCAGCCGTGGCCGAGAGGGCCCGCGGCTTCGTGCCTCAGTCTAGTCACCACCTTCGCGAGCGCAACAGATTCTTGCGTATCGCCGCCGAGACGCCGCAATGCGACCGTCCCGGCCTCCGCTTCCTTGGCGCCGACCACCACGATCACCGGCACCTTGGCGACGCTGTGCTCGCGGACTTTGTAGCCGATCTTCTCGTTCCTGAGATCGAGCGTCGTCCGCAAACCGGCCGCCGCGAGCGCGTCATGTACCCGGCACCCGTAATCGTCCGCCGCGTTCGTGATCGTGGCGACAACCGTCTGCACCGGCGCCAGCCATAGCGGCAACCGCCCGGCATGGTGCTCGATCAGGATGCCGACGAAACGTTCGAACGAGCCCCGGATGGCGCGGTGCAGCATCACGGGACGCAATTACTCGCCGCTTTCCGCGACGTAGGTCGCGTCCAGCCGCTCGGGCAGGACGAAGTCCACCTGCAGGGTTCCCAACTGCCAGTCCCGGCCGATGGCGTCGCGCAAGTCGAACTCGAGCTTGGGGCCGTAGAACGCGCCTTCGGCGGGATTGAGCTCGGTCTTGATGCCGCCGGCGTCGGTCGCCTCGCGAAGCGCCTTCTCTGCACGGTCCCAGGTCTCGTCCGAGCCCGCCCGGACATCGGGCCGGTCGGCGAACTTCACGATCACGTCGGTGAAACCGAAGTCCTCGTACACACTCATCAACAGCTCGCAGAACGCCTGCGTTTCCTCACTGATCTGCGCTTCGGTGCAGAAGATGTGGGCGTCGTCCTGGGTGAAGGCGCGGACCCGCATCAGACCGTGGAGCGCGCCCGACGGCTCGTTGCGGAAACACGAGCCGAACTCCGCCATGCGGACCGGAAGATCGCGATAACTCTTGATTCCCTGGCGGAAGATCTGGACGTGGCACGGGCAGTTCATGGGCTTGAGCGCCAGCACCCGGTCTTCGGATTCGGCGGTGAACATGTGCTCGCGAAACTTCTCCCAATGCCCCGAATCCTCCCACAGGCCGCGGTCGACGAGCTGCGGCGTGTTGACCTCTTCGTATCCGGCTTGGGCGAGGCGCGCGCGCATGTATTCCTGAATCGTGCGGTACAGCGTCCACCCCTTCGGGTGCCAGAAGACCGAGCCGACGGCCACATCCTGGATGTGGAACAACCCCATTTCGCGCCCCAGGCGGCGGTGGTCGCGCCGTTCCGCCTCCTCGAGCATGGTGAGGTAGGCCTTGAGCTCGGCGTCTGTGGCCCACGCGGTGCCGTAGATCCGCTGCAACATCTCGTTTCGCGAATCGCCGCGCCAGTACGCGCCGGCCACGCTCATCAGCTTGAACGCCTTGCCCAGCCGGCCCGTGGACGGAAGATGCGGCCCGCGGCACAAATCGACGAAGTCGCCTTGGCGGTAGACGGAGATCGGCTCGCCTTCCGCGATCCCCTCGATGATCTGGATCTTGTAGTGCTCGCCCAAGGCGGTGAAGTGGCGAATCGCGTCGCCGCGGTTCCAGACCTCGCGCGCCACGGTCTCGTCGCGGTCCACGATATCGCGCATGCGCGCCTCGATCGCGACCAAGTCCTCCGGGGTGAACGGCTCGGACCGCGCGAAGTCGTAATAGAAGCCGTTTTCGATCACGGGCCCGATGGTGACCTGGATCCCGGGGTACAGTTCCTTGACCGCCTCGGCCATCACGTGGGCGGCGTCGTGGCGCAGTAGCTCTACCCCGTCCGCGTCGCTGGCGGTGATGATCGTGACCGCGGCGTCGTCTTCAATCGGCGCGCCGATGTCGCAAAGCGTGCCGTCGATTCGTACCGCGAGCGCGGCGCGCGCCAATCCGGGGCCGATATCGCGTGCGATATCGGCCCCGGTCACGGGGCGGTCGTACGCGCGTACGGTGCCGTCGGGTAGCGTGATGCGGGGCCTGAAATGGCCGCTCGTCTAGGGGCGCGGGTCGTGTGCGGGGGCGCG
>JASMAE010000141.1 GCA_030754475.1 Rhodospirillales bacterium | reverse complement strand
CAGCCGGATCGCGTGGGGCCTGATATCGGACCGGATCGGCGGACTCAGCACGCTCTATTACGGTTGCCTCGCCCAGATCGCCGCGCTTTCCATGTACCTCTTCTTTGACGGGCTCGCCGCGCTCTACGTCGTCTCGGCGTTGTTCGGTCTCGGCTTCGGGGGCATCATTCCCAGCTACACCATCGTTATCCGCGATCTCTTTCCGGTGCGCGGCATCGGTTGGCGCATCGGCGCGGTCTACTTCTTCGGTACCATTGGAATGGCGTTGGGCGGCTATCTCGGCGGCGCCATCTTCGATGTGTCCGGCTCGTACCAGGTCGCGTTCGCGGTCGGGATCGCCTTCAACGTCGCCAATCTGGCTTTACTCACGATCCTGATGTGGCGGCGGGCGCGGCCCGTGTTGCAGACGGCGGTTCCCTGAGGTGATCAAGCTTCCCGTACTCGCGACGGCGCGATCGGCGTACCTGTTCGTGTGGCGGCGTCGGGGCCGATTCTTCGCGCTTGCCTTTCCCGCGATCGTGGTGCTCGGCCTATTGACCGGACTGTTTTCGGGTGCACTGCGCCTCGCGTTGCCGGGCGGCGATGAAACGCGGGGCCCGATGCCCGGAGGATCGTTGGAAAGCGTCTTCGCGATTCCTTTGGTAATGACGATTCTCGTGGCGGCCGCATTCTTGACGATGTTCGCGGTCGCGTGGCACCGGTACTGCCTGGTTGCCGGCGAGCGGCATAGTGTCCGCGACACCTTGCGTTGGGGGCCCCGGCAAACGCGCTTTCTCTTCACCGCCATCGGCCTCGCGGTCCTGGTGATGATCGCGACGGCCGCCGTCGTGGTGATCGTTGTGGGTGTTCTGAGCTCGCCGGACGCGGCAGTCTCAGTGTTTCCGGCTGCGTTCTTGGCCGTGCTGCTCAGCAGCTATCTCTATGCGCGCCTCGCCGTGCTGTTTCCCGCCGCCGCCCTTGATCGGACCATGGGCGTCCGCGACGCCTGGGCCATGACCAAGGGAAACGGATGGCGCCTGCTCGCCATCACCCTGATCGCGATGATCCCGGCCAGCGTCGCGGCCAGCATCGTTCAAAACGTTCTCAGCGGGCTCGCCGTCGCCCTCGGGCTCGAAGCCGCGCTAACGGCGAACCTGTTGGTCGCGCTTGTCGATCAGGCCTTTACTTTGACGGAAACGGCGCTCGGCGTGACCGTGCTTTCGATCGCCTACCGCGCGCTCGAGGCGGCCGGGCGTGGCGGGCAGGTGGACCTGATCGCGTAGCCGCCGGGACGGGGTTCCAAGCAACCAAGGAGGTACGAAATGGCGATAATCCATGGCCGCACGGATTCGGGAAACGTGCAGCGCGCCATGTGGGCTTGCGCGGAAGCCGGCTTCGCGGTCGAGCGCATCGACGTGGGCGGGAAGTTCGGCGGCAACAAGACACCTGAATTCCTGGCCATGAACCCGAACGGCTTGGTGCCCGTGCTCGAGGACGCCTCGTTCGTGCTTTGGGAATCGAACGCGATCATCCGCTACGTGGCCGAGGTCTACGGCGGCCCGCCCCTGTATCCTGCCGATCCGAAAGCCCGCGCCATCGCGAACCAGTGGATGGGCTGGTCCAACACGGCGATGAACACGCCCCTGGTCCCGCTTTTCGTCGGGATGGTGCGCACAGCGCCCGAGGACCGTGATGCGGGCGCGATCGAACGCGCGCGCCTGGAGACGGCGCGGCACTGGGCCATGCTGGACGCCCATCTGGCGGACCGCGCCTTCGTTGCCGGCGACGCGTTTTCCATCGGCGACATCCCCTTGGGCGCCAGCGCCTACCGGTGGTTCGCCATGGACATCGAACGCCCTGATCATGCGAACGTGCACGCGTGGTACGAACGCCTCGCCGAGCGTCCGGCGTATCGCGAGCACGTGATGCTGCCGCTCAGCTAGCGGTTTCGCGCCCGCCGAACGGATCGGCGACGCCTTCGGGCGGGGCGATCTCGAAGGTGTTCAGGATCATCGCGAACATGGCGTAGTAGCCGTTGATCGTTGTGAGTTCCACGACGCCTTGTTCGCCGAAACGCGCGAGCGCGCGACCATATTGCGCGTCGCTCACCCGGCGCGTTTCCTGAAGTTCGGTCGAGAAGTCGTAGACGAGTTCCGCATCCGCGTCAGCTTCGGCGAAGTCCGGCCGGCGCCCCGCGGCAACCGCGCCGACGACCGCTTCGGGCAATCCCGCGGCCACCGCGATCGGGTAGTGCGCGTGCCATTCGTACGCGCAATTCCAGGCCCGGGCGGTGATCAGAATTGCGAACTCGCGCAAGGAATCGGGAAACGCGCTCTCGAAACGCAAGAACGCGCCGAGGCTCTGGATCCGCCCGGCAAGCGCCGGGCTGCGGAGCAATGCTTGGTAGGGCGGGCTCACGCGCCCGCGGGGGCCAGACGCGATCGCGTCGAAAACGGCTGCCGTCGCCTCGTCCAGCGCGGCGCGATCGAGGAGTGGTAAGCGGCTCATCGCGGTCCCCCGGGCCCTCGCCGGTCGGCAATCGGCGTCGACATGCCCGGTCCCAAGGGTACCTCGAACGCGTTCATGACCAGCGAAAGCGTGGAATAAAGGCCAAGCGTGCAAACGACCTCGATCAGACCCACTTCGCCTACCGCGTCTCGGGCCCGGGCGAAAGTGGCGTCGGTGACCCAGCGCGTCTCCAGCAGCTCGCGGCAGAAGGCATGGACCGCGGCTTCGTCGTCGGCCCGGAAATCGGGTTCGCGCCCTTGCGCCAAGGCGGCGATGACGGCGTCGTCAAGTCCCGCGTCCCGGGCCTGGGGTTCGTGCGAGAGCCACTCGATCTCGGTTTCCCAGTGCCGCGCGTTGATCAGGATCACCAGCTCACGGATCCGCTTCGCGAGCGTTCCCTGGCTGCGCAGGTGCTGGTTTACCTGATTGACAGCCTCGGCGAGGCCCGGCGCGTGCAGAAGCACCTTGAACGGCCCCTCGCGCCGTTCCCACGGGCCCGCCGCCATCCAGTCGTGGAAGCGCCGCTGTTCGTCGGTCATGGCGCCCGTCTCGATCTCGGTCAGTCGCGTCACGGCTTCACCTCCCGTCGTTCGCATTGCGCGCATCGAGGGGCCGATCGGCGTCAGTCGCACTTGGCCGTGAGCCCCCCGTCCACCACGATCTCGGTGGCGGTGACGTACTTCGCCTCGTCCGAGGCGAGATAAAGGGCCGCGTAGGCGACGTCCCAGGCGTCGCCCTGCTTGCCCATGGGAATACGGGCGTCGCGCGATGCGATCAGCGCCGCCACGTCGCCGTCGGTGCGATCGCGTGCGAGCCTTGCCTCGACCAGGGGCGTGTGCATCTGGCCGGGGACGACCGTGTTGCAGCGAATTCCTTTCTTCGCGTACTCCAGCGCCACCACTTTGGAGAAGCGGATCAGTGCCGCTTTGGCGGCGTCGTAGGCGATGTGCCAGCTTCCGGTCCAGCGGATACCGGAGACCGAGGCGACGTTGACGATGGCGCCACCGCCTTGGCGCTCCATCACCGGCAACACGTGGCGGCAGGCGAGGAAGACGTGGTTCAAGTTGTGGTCCATCTGGCGGTCCCACGTCTCCTTGGTCATGGATGCGGCACCCCCCGGCGCCGAGCCGCCAACGTTGTTGTGGAGGATGTCGATGCGCCCGAAGGCGTCCAGACAGGCCGCGACAATCGCCTCGACCGCGGTTTCGTCGGTAACGTCGGCTTGGTGAACGGCGCAGGCGCCTCCTTCCCCTTCGATGATGGCGCGGGTCTCGTCAGCGGCCGCCGCGTTGATGTCGACGGCAAAGACGGACGCGCCTTCGCGCGCGAACAGCACCGCGGTCGCCTTGCCGTTGCCCCAACCGGGGCCGGCGGAGCCGGCGCCGGTCACGATCGCGACCTTGTCCTTAAGGCGCCCTGCCATGCCCGACCTCCGCTTCCCTTGCTTCGATGACGCACTTGCGCCGGTGGCCCGGAAAGTAGAGCGGATCGCGTTTGATTGGAACCGCATTGCGGTTCCAATCAAACGCGCCCGTCCGCTCGACCTCGATAGTTAAAGACCAGATTCACGCGGCCGGCGGATCGCCGCAGGCGAAACCGAGCGACCGCGATCTGGTCTAGGACGGCCACCGAGGCCGATCAACGGCCATCTCACGGCGCCCTCGGCTTCGCGCGCCCGCGCTCGTTTCCTGGGCCTTCGCGATCCAAGATTTGTTTCTCGCGATACGCGATGTAGACCACGGCCGAGAAGATCATGGTGCCGCCGAGCCAGGTCCAGGTCTCCGGCACCTCGGCGAACAGAATGAACCCGAAGACGGCTGCCCAGATCAGGCGCATGAAATCCACCGGCAGCACCGCGGTCACGTCCGCGTGCTTGAACGCCTGGGCGAG
>JASMAE010000140.1 GCA_030754475.1 Rhodospirillales bacterium | reverse complement strand
GCTGAAGGTGTTTGCGGGCTTCGTGGTACCGTTGGGGCTGCTGGGCGGCTGGGCGCCGCTGAGCGTCGACGTGGCGCTGACAGCCTTCGAGTTTTTGGTCGCCTTCTTACAAGCGTATGTGTTCACCATCCTGACCTGTCTTTATCTCAACGACGCCATCCACCTGCATTGACCGCGCGCGCACGCACGGTCCGGCATTGCGATCGACCACCGAGACGAAACGAACACGAGGACGAACAAAAATGGAACTTGACGCCGCAAAAATGATTGGTGCTGGCTTGGCCGTGATCGGACTCGGCGGAGTTGGCGCCGGGATCGGCAATATCTTCTCCTCACTGATCGGCTCCATCGCGCGCAATCCGGCCTCCCGCGGCCAGGTTTTCGGTTTGGCGATGCTCGGCTTCGCGCTGGTCGAGGCCGTGGCGCTTTACGCGCTTCTGATCTCGTTCCTGATCCTGTTCACCTGAGGCGATTCGCACGCGCTGCGATGGGAAAGGACGCGACGGAGTCCGGCATGGCGCGCCCCTTATTGCATGGAGCGGTAGTGGTCCTTGTTGCGATCGTCGCCGTCGATTCGACGGCGCTCGCGGCCGGCCTTCCACAACTTGATGCGACCAAGTTCGCGCCGCAGGTAATCTGGCTCGCCCTCTCGTTCGCGATCCTTTATCTGCTTATGGCGCGGCTTGCGCTCCCACGCATCAGCCGTGTGCTTGAGGAGCGCCAGCGGCGCATCGACGACGGGCTCGCGAAGGCCGAGTCGCTTCGCGATGAAGCCACCCGTATTCTCGAAACCTATGAGGCCGCCATCACCGAGGCCCAGGCCGAGGCGCAGACGATCGTTCGAAGAGCCTCGTCCGAATTTGCCGAATCCTCGGCCAAACGGCACGCGGCGCTCGCCCAACGCCTCGGCGCCGAGATCACCGAAGGCGAGCAGCGAATCACCGAAGCCAAAGAGCGGGCGCTCGCCAACGTCCTCGACGCGGCGATCGAGATCGCCCGCGCGGCGACCGAGAAGCTCGTCGGTGAGGCGGCGGACGAGACGGTTGTTCGCGGTGCCGTAGAGCACGTGCTCAAGGATCGCGGACGATGACGGCGCTGGCGGCGGAAGCCGGGCATTCGGGCGGAGAGGGCTTTTTCGCCGCTCCTGAATTCTGGGTGATGGTCGCGTTCGTAATCCTGGTGGGGTTCGCGTTCCGCCCGTTGTTCCGAAAGATCGCCGGTGCCCTCGACGACCGTTCGGCGGCCATCAAGCGCCGGCTCGACGAGGCCCGCGAACTTCGCGAGGAGGCCCAGGAGCTGCTGGCTTCCTACCAGCGCAAGCATCGCGATTCGGCGGCTGAGGCCGAGGCGATCCTCGATCTCGCGCACAACGAGGCGGCATCGATGACCGAACGCGCAATGGGCGAGTTGGAACGCACGCTGAAACGTCGCGAGCAGCTTGCACTGAACCGCATCACGCACGCCGAATCGGAGGCGCTCGACGAAGTCCGCGCCGCCACCGCCGACGTAGCACTTGACGCCGTCGCGCGCGTGATCGCCGAAACCGTTACGGGCGAAAAGGCGGATGCCTTGATCGAAGTCGGGATCGAGGAGCTTGCGAAGAAGCTGAACTGAGCCGCGGTCGGCGGGATTCACGAGCCCGCGATCATCCCGAGCCAGGTCTCCTCGTCGACCACCGAGACGCCCAGTTCGCGCGCTTTTCTCGCCTTCGATCCTGCGTCCGCACCGCCGACCACCAGATCGGTCCTGATCGAGACCGACCCCGCCACTTTGGCTCCCAACGCCTCCGCCCGCGCCTTGGCCTCGCCCCGGCTCATGGATGCGAGCGAGCCCGTGAAGACGACGGTCTTGCCGGCGATCGCCGAGGCCCGGGTCTCGGGCGCGGCATAGGGTTCCACCGCCAACACCCGGCCAAGGTCGTCCAGGACTTCGCGATTGTGCGCCTCGGCCATGAACGCGAGGACGTCGTCCGCCACCGACGGCCCGATCCCATCGACGTTGACGAGATCGGCGAACGCGTCCGATTCGCGGTCCTCGGCCATCTCCATGGCCCGGCGCCACGCTTCGAGCGAGCCGTACTGCTTGGCCAGGAGCCGCGCCGTCGCCTGGCCCACCTGACGGATGCCGAGCGCGTAGATGAAGCGCGCAAGCGAGATGGTCCGGCCACGGTCGATGGCGGCCAAGACGTTCTCAAGCGATTTCTCGCCCCACCCCTCGCGTTCGCGAATCGTTTCGGTCCGTTCGCCGAGCCGGAAGATGTCGCTGGGCGCGCCGATCAGGCCGTCCTTCCAAAAGGACTCGATGTGCTTGCCCCCCAACCCTTCGATGTCGAAGGCGTCGCGCGAGACGAAGTGCTTCAGCCGCTCGACGGCTTGGGCCGGGCAAACGAGGCCGCCCGTGCACCGCCGCGCCACCGCGCCCTCCTCGCGCACCGCCAGGCTTCCGCATTCGGGACAGCGCTCGGGAAAGGCGAAAGGGTGGCTGGCCCGCGGTCTTTTCGCGGCGAGGGCGGTCACGACTTGCGGGATGACATCGCCTGCCCGTTGCACGACGACGGTATCGCCCTCGCGGATGTCCTTGCGCCGGATTTCGTCTTCGTTGTGGAGCGTCGCCCGCGCCACCACGACCCCGCCAACGGTCACCGGCTCAAGCTCGGCGACGGGGGTGAGCGTGCCGGTCCGTCCCACCTGGATGGCGATCTTTCGCAAGACCGTGATCGCTTTTTCGGCCGGGAACTTGTGGGCGATGGCCCATCGCGGGGCCCGGCTGACGGAGCCGAGGCGGTCCTGCCAATCGAGACGGTTGATCTTGTAAACGATACCGTCGATGTCGTAGGCGAGCGCGTGGCGGCGTTCGGCCATCTCGGTGTGGAACGCTATCAATTCGTCCCCACCCGAGCACAGCCGCGAGAGCGGGTTGGTCGCCAACCCCCAGCCCGCGAGTCGCTGCAAGCAACCCCAATGGGTGTCGGCGAGGGGCGCGCTCACCTCGCCCCAGCCGTAGGCGAAGAACCGGAGCGGACGGTTCGCGGTGACGCCGGCGTCAATCTGGCGCAACGAACCGGCGGCGGCATTGCGCGGGTTGGCGAAGACTTTTTCTCCCGCCGCTTCCTGCTGGCGGTTGAGGGCGGCGAAGTCGTTCCTGGTCATATAGACCTCGCCCCGGACCTCAAGCACGTCGGGCACGCCGGCGGCGATCACGACGGGAAGGTCTTCGATGGTGTGCAGGTTCGCGGTCACGTCCTCGCCGGTCATGCCGTCGCCGCGCGTGGCCCCGAAGACGAAACTTCCGCTCTCGTAGCGGACCGATACCGAAAGCCCATCGATTTTCGGCTCGGCCACCATCTCGATCGGAATCGCGGGGTCGTCCTGAAGCTCCTTGAGGAACCGTCGGACGCCGGCGATGAATTCACGCACGTCTTCGCCGTCGAAGGCGTTGTTGAGCGACAGCATCGGCCGCGCATGCGTGATCTTGGCGAAGCCCGAGGCGGGTTCGACACCGACGCGCTGGGACGGGCTGTCGGGTCGGATCAGATCGGGAAAGCGCGCCTCGATCGCCGCGTTGCGGCGCCTCAACACGTCGTATTCCGCGTCCGCGACGAGCGGCGAATCCTCGCGGTGGTAGGCGATGTCGAGGCGTGCGATCTCGGCGGCCAGCCGCGCGAGTTCGCGCTTGGCAAGCTCGGGCGTCAGGCGCTGAACGGGAGCGTCTCGGGAATCGTCGCTCACCGAACGGATCCGTGGAGCAGGCGTCCGGCCGCCGCGCGCGCTTCGTCGGTGACGCGGGCACCGGCCAGCATGCGCGCGATCTCTTCGCGGCGTTCGGCATCGCCGAGAGCATCCACGGAGGTGAGCGACCCCGGCCGGGCATCGCCTTTCGAGACGCGCCAGTGATGATCGCCGCGGGCGGCGACTTGGGGCGAGTGCGTCACCACCAATACTTGGAAGTCGCGCGCCAGCCGCGCCAGCCGTTCGCCGACGGCGGCGGCGACGGCGCCGCCAACACCGTTGTCCACCTCGTCGAACACGATGGTCGGAACCGGATCGGCGCGTGCGAGCGCGACTTTGAGCGCGAGCGTAAACCGCGCCAGCTCACCACCCGACGCGATCCGCCCGAGCGGCCCTTCGGGGGTCTGTGGATTGGTCGCCACCGTGAAGCCGACCCGATCAGCGCCCGACGGTCCCCACTGCTCTTCCTCCAAGGGATCGACGCGGGCGACGAACCGGGCAGCCTCAAGCTTCAGCGGCGCCAGTTCGCGGGTGACTTCGGCGTCCAGGCGCGACGCCGCCTTGCGTCGTGCCCGCCGGAGCGCCTGGCACCGCGTGGCGAAGATCTCGCGAGTCTCTTCCGCGCGGCGCGTCAACGCGCCGATCTGGTTGTCCCAGTCCTCGACCAGGGCGAGGCGGCGGCCAAGCTCGTCGCGCACCTCGCCGAGCGCGTCCGCCTCGACCCCGTGCTTGCGAGCCAGTGCTCGAAGCGCGAACAGCCTTTCTTCGATGCGCTCCAGGCTGCGCGGATCGAGATCGATGTCGGCGGCGACGCTCTCGATGTCGCTCGTCGCGTCCGCGACCTCGATGGACGCGCGCTCCAGCGCCGCGATAGCGCCACTCAGGCGGCCGTCGGCCAACTCCGAGACCGCCTCGATCTGGCGGCGCGCCGCGTTGATGGTCCCTTCGACCCCTCGACCCTCGCCGAGTTCGACTGCCGCGCGGCCTGCGGCCTCGACAAGCTTCTCACCGTGCATCATCACGCCCCGCTGGGCCGCCAGCGTCGATTCCTCGCCCGCTCGGGGATCGAGGGCCGAGAGCTCTTCGAAACCATGGCGAAAGACGTCCTCGTCTCGGCGCGCCTCTTCGCGTTCGCGCATCCCCTGGCTGAGCGCGGCCACGGCCGCGCGCCACGCACCATGCGCCTCGGTCACGCCGGACACCTGTTCGTGGAGGCTGCCGTAGGCGTCGAGCAGATCCCGCTGTGCCCCGGCATCGAGAAGCTGG
>JASMAE010000139.1 GCA_030754475.1 Rhodospirillales bacterium | reverse complement strand
CCTCTCGCGTGCGTGGCGGCCCCGTCGTGGCCGCCACGGTCTCGCTCCACTAGGCGCGGTTCGGATCGGATGCGTGGGCGCTACGTCCTCCGCCGGTCGGTCGCGGCACTGATCACGCTGTTCGGTGTCTCGGTCCTGATTTTCTTCCTCGCCCGCGTGATGCCCGGCGATGCGGCAGGGATTGCGCTGGGTGAATCGGCCACCCTGGAGCAGATCGCGGCCTACCGCGAAAGGCACGGATTCAACGAGCCCCTCCACGTCCAGTACTGGGTTTACGTCACCGACGTCATCGACGGTGACCTCGGAGAATCTCTCTACAGCGGCAGTAAGGTCCTTGACGATCTTGCCTTCACGTTTCCCGCCACCCTGGAACTCGTCCTGTTCTCGACGGTCCTGATGATCACGATCGGGATCCCGCTCGGGGTACTGGCCGGTCGGTTCCGCGACGGCTACATCGACAACTTCACCCGCGTCTTCTCGTTGCTGGGCGTGGTGACGCCGAGCTTCGTCTGGGCGGTCTTTTTTCTGCTTGCTTTCGCCTTCTACCTGAAGGTTCTGCCGGTCATGGGCCGGCTTTCCGAGGGGGCCGTGGCGCCCCCCTTCGTGACCGGGCTTTATCTGATCGATTCGCTCGTCGCCGGCGATTGGGCGACTTTCCGCGACGCCTTGGCGCACATCGTCATGCCGGGAGTCGCATTGGCGATGGCGTCCATCGGTCAGACGACCCGCATGACGCGGGCCAACGTCGGCGAGTCATTCGACAAAACCTATATCGAGTTCGCCCGCGCGTACGGTTTCAAGGAGTTCCGGACGGCCGCCGTCTACGCCCTGCGCCCGGCCCTGATTCCGATCTTGACGATCCTCGGGCTCGACATCGCCATCAAGTTCGGCAGCGCCTTCCTGGTGGAGACGGTCTTCGGCTGGCCCGGTATGGCGCGCTACGGCGTGCAGGTCATCCTGTTCAAGGATTTGAACGCCATCGTCGGCACGGTCACCGTCATCGGCTTTTTCTTCATCGTCATCAACCTGATCGTCGACATCGTCGTGGCGTTCGTCGATCCTCGCATTCGCCTGGGAGCGCTGGCGCAATGATCGCGGGAGTGTTCTTCGGCGGCCGCGGCTGGTACAAGTTCAGCCGCAACAAGCTCTCGCTGTTCGAGCTGATCCTCGTGATCGGCAAGGTACCGTTCTGATCGGATGCTCAGACGCTACATCATCCGCCGGTCGGTCGCGGCACTGATCACGCTATTCGGTGTCTCGGTCCTGATCTTCTTCCTCGCCCGCGTGATGCCGGGCGATCCGGCGATGATCGCGCTGGGTGAAACGGCCACGCTTGAGCAGGTCGCGGCCTATCGCGAGCGACTCGGACTCAACGAGCCCGTGCTCGTCCAGTATTTGGTCTACATCGAATCGGTGATTCACGGAGACCTCGGCGACTCTCTTTACACCCGCGAGACGGTTCTGGATGATCTCGCGCGCACATTTCCGGCCACCCTTGAACTCATCCTATTCTCGACGGTCCTGATGATCTCGATCGGGATCCCGCTCGGCGTGCTGGCCGGCCGGTTCCGCGATGGTTTCATCGACAACTTCACTCGGGTCTTTTCCTTAATCGGCGTGGTGACGCCGAGCTTCGTCTGGGCGCTCTTCCTGCTGCTCGTTTTCGCCTTCCACCTGAACGTTCTGCCAACCATGGGCCGGCTTTCCGAGGGGGTCGAACCGCCCGCCTTCGTGACCGGCCTCTATCTCGTGGATTCGATCGTGGCAGGCGATTGGGCAACCTTCCGCGATGCCTCGGCGCACATCGTCATGCCGGGGACCGCGCTGGCGATGGCCTCCATCGGCCAAACGACCCGCATGACGCGGGCCAACGTCGGCGAATCTTTCGACAAAACCTACATCGAGTTCGCCCGCGCTTACGGTTTCAATGAGATCCGGACGGCCGCCGTCTACGCGCTTCGCCCGGCCCTGATCCCGGTCCTGACGATCATGGGTCTCGACATCGCTATCAAGTTCGGCAGCGCCTTCCTCGTGGAAACGGTCTTCTCATGGCCCGGCATGGCCCGCTACGGGGTACGGGTCATCCTGTTCAAGGACCTGAACGCCATCGTCGGCACCGTGACCATCATCGGCTTCTTCTTCATCGTCATCAACCTGATCGTCGATATTGTGGTATCTTTCATCGATCCGCGCATTCGCTTGGGGGCGCAGACACAATGATCGCAGGCGCATTTTTCGGCGGCCGCGGCTGGTACAAGTTCAGCCGCAACAGGCTTTCGCTGTTCGGGCTGTTCCTTGTGATCAGCTTTATCCTGATGGCCCTGCTGGCGCCGTGGATTACACCCTATCCGCACCACGCGGAATCGTTCATCGACTTCGCGAACGCGAACCAGCCACCGTCCGCGAAGTACATGTTCGGCACCGATCTCATTGGCCGCGACGTGTTTAGCCGGGTCCTCTTCGGCTATCGCATTTCGCTCCGCCTCAGCATCATCGTGCTCGCGATCGCGGTTCCTCTCGGGGTGATCCCGGGCCTCCTTGCCGGTTACTATGGCGGCTGGTGGGAGACCATCACCATGCGGATCGTCGACGTGTTTCTCGCCGTTCCGTCGCTCGTGATGGCGCTGATCGTCGTCGGCCTGGTCGGGTCCTCGCTCACCAATGCCATGCTCGCCATCGCGTTCTTTTGGTGGCCCTGGTACACCCGGCTTCTTTACAACATCACCCGCCAGCTCAAGAACGAGGGTTACGTGACGGCGGCCCAGGTTGTCGGCGCCTCCCATTGGCACATCCTGATCAAGGAAATCCTGCCCAACTGCGTCCCCTCGCTTTTGACCAAGATGACGCTGGACATGAGCTTCGTGATCCTGGTGGCGGCCAGCTTGGGATTCCTCGGCCTCGGCGTCCGGGCGCCGACGCCCGAGCTCGGGTCCATGATCGCCGAAGGGGCCAACTACCTTCCGGCGATGTGGTGGTTGCCGGTGTTCGCAGGTCTGGGCATCCTGATCGCGGTCCTCGGGTTCAACCTGGTGGGCGACGGGTTGCGCGATCTTCTGGACGTGGAAGTATGAGCGAAGGGTCCTTGATCGAGGTCGAGGATCTGCACGTCCGCTTCGATCTGTTCGAGGGCTTGAGCCACGTGCTGAAGGGCGTCGGGATCACCATCCGCAACGGCGAGCGGATCGGCCTCGTCGGCGAGTCGGGCTGCGGCAAGTCCCTGCTGGCGCGCTGCATCCTGGGGCTGCTCGAACAGAGGAACGTCCGCATCGAAGGCGCCATCCGCTACCACGGCCGCGACCTGTTCGCCATGCGCGGCTCCGAATGGCGCGACCTGCGCGGACGGCGGATTACCATGATCTTCCAGGATCCGACGACGGCGCTGAACCCGGTTTTCACGATCGCCGACCAGATGGTCGAGGTGATCCAGCGTGGCGGCAATCGCAAGCGCAAGCGCGAAGAGGCGCTGGACATCGCGCGCGAGGCGCTCCGCCGCGTCTTCATCGACGATCCCGACCGGGTGTTGCGCTCGTATCCCTTCCAGCTGAGCGGCGGCATGGCGCAACGCGTCATCATCACCATGGCACTCGCCAATGATCCCGAGCTGGTGCTGGCCGACGAACCGGGAACCTCGCTCGACGTCACGGTCCAGGAGCAAACGCTTCGCCTGATGGCCACGCTCACCCAGGAGGCAGGCGCAGCCGTGTTGCTTATCGCCCACAACCTGGGCGTCGTCCGCGAGTTCTGCGAACGCCTCTACGTGATGTACGGGGGCACGATCGTCGAGGAGGGCTCGGTCGAGGAGATCTTCAACGAGCCTCTGCATCCCTATACCCAGGCCTTGTTCGGAGCGGTCCCCCGGCTTTGGGGCGGCGATCTGCCGAAGGCGATCGAGGGTATGGTGCCCGACTACACCCAAGCGCCCGAGGGCTGCCGCTTCCACCCCCGCTGTCCCCACGCCAAGCCCGAATGCAAAAGCGCCCCGCCGTGGGTCGAGCTCGGCAAGGGCCGCGGCGTGCGTTGCGTCCTTTTCGAAGACGCCGCCAGGCCGGTAGCCCATGCCTGAGCCGATTCTCCAGGTCACGGGCCTCGCCAAGGATTACATCGTCGGCCCGACAACGGTAAACGCGCTTCGCGGCGTCGACGTTAGCGTGGAGCAAGGCGCCTGCATGGCGATCGTCGGCGAATCGGGCTCCGGCAAGACGACGCTCGCGAGGCTCGTTCTCGGCATCGAACCGCCGACGGCAGGAAGGATGGTCCTTCAGGGCGAGGAGTTGCCCGCGAAACGTAGCCGAAGCTTGCGCCGCCGGCTGCAGTTCGTCCAGCAGAACCCCATGTCGACCCTCAATCCCAAGCGGACCATCTTTCAAAGCGTCTCATTGCCGCTCGCGGTCCACAACCTCGTCAAGCGGCGGCGCATGCGCGACCGCGTCGCCGAACTGCTGGATCTGGTGGGGATGTCGGCCGAGTACATGGAGCGCTACCCGGCGGCGCTTTCGGGCGGCCAGCGCCAGCGCATCGCGCTCGCGCGCGCGCTCGCCGCCGAGCCCGACTGCATCATCCTCGACGAACCCACGTCCTCGCTTGACGTCTCGGTCCAAGCCCGGGTGCTCGAGCTTCTGGTCGGGTTGCAGCAGCGGCTGAACCTCACCTACATATTCATCACCCACGACTTGAGCGTGGTGCGCAACGTCGCCAGCCGCATGACCGTGCTGTATCGCGGGCGCGCCGTCGAATCGGGCGAAACGGTCGCGGTGTTCGAGCGGCCCCGGCACCGCTATACCCAGATGCTGCTGTCGTCGATTCCCGTGGTCTCGACCGAGGAAGAGGCCCACAAGCCCAAATGGCCCTGGGACCGCGACATCGCCGCCGGCGAGCGCATCTCCGAGATCGGGTGTGCCTTCCATCCCCGTTGCGCCTACGCGCTCGACATCTGCCGCCAGGATCGGCCGGAGCTGATCCACGTAGAGCGCGAACACGAGGCAGCCTGCCACAACCCCGGCTAAGCGGCGCGGCGTCCGGCGCCGAACTGGCAGAGCTCGATCATGACGTTCCCGGAATCCGATCGCTTTGCGGCGGCGGACGACGGCCCCCGTCAATTGGCGCCCCCGATTTTCCGATCGCCGCGATTCCCGGTTGCGAAAGCGCGCACCCGCACACTGGACCAAATCGGGGTCGGTCGTTTTCGCATACGCGCAGTCTGCAGACCGCGTGAATTTGGTCCACGTCCATCGAATTCGAGCGGGTTCACGCGGCTGATTGCCCCCAGCATCGCGGTTCCAATCAGCCACGATCCGCTCTAGTGTGCACGCGCCAAGCCCGGCGCGGAGGACCGGCGCGGCGAAGAGGAGCCAAGCATGGCGAAGAAGCGCGGATCGGGTGCGGCGCTCGCGGATCCGGCCAACGACGACATCGGAACCGAAACCCGGCTTCTGATGTACCGGACGCAACTTACCGCGCGGTTGTTCGAGAAACGGGCCAACGACCTGTTTCTCCAAAACCTGGTCAAGGGAACGATCCACCTCGCGACCGGCCACGAAGCGGTGGCCGCGGGCTTCGCCACGGCCATGCGGGCCGACGACCTCACGTACTGCACCTATCGCGGCCACCACCACACGCTCGCCCGCGGCGCACCGATTCTCGGCGTCCTCGGCGAACTCATGGGACGCCAGTGCGGACTTCTCGGGGGCAAGGGCGGCTCGATGCACCT
>JASMAE010000138.1 GCA_030754475.1 Rhodospirillales bacterium | reverse complement strand
CACTAGAGCGGATCGAGTTTGATCGGACCACATAACAGTTCCGAGCAAACGCGTGAATCCGCTCGACGTCGATAGTGTAGACCAGATTCACGCGGTCGGCGGATCGCGCCTACGCGATTCCGACCAACCGCGATCTGGTCTAGGTGCAGCCGTCGGCGCGGGCGCCCATTAAGGCCTTATCCCCGACCCTGTCAAGGGGCCGGCGGAGGCCATCGATCGCGGTTTCGCGTCGGCGCGCAAAGCGGATGGTCGTGATCGTGGGAGGTGCGCGATGGCGTCGACTCCAGGGACCGATTCGGGGCCGGCCGCAGGCGGCGGGACGCCACCCGCGTGCCAAGGCACCGCCAAAGTGAGGCCGCGCACGGCAGCTGGGCGGTCATGCCTCGGCGGCGGGACGCTTGCACCAAGCGGGGGGCCGAAGGTGCGCCGGAGCCGCGGGCGGCGCGGCCACCTCCGGCGCCGAACGCGGGTTGTCCCGCGCGGGGAACAATCCCTATATTGCAAACCAGATGATTCATATCGAATCCAATCGAATCGATTTGAATCGCGTACTTATACGGATGTAATATGGTATTTCTACCGATGAGGGGTGGGGGCACCTTTCTCGCGCGTTCGTGCGGCCGGCCGAAAGGCCGGCCGCAGACGCGCCGATCGACCGTCGGGGCGGCGAACGGGCACATGATAGAACCTATGAGGCGGGAATCCGGGGCGCGCGAACGCACTCCTCGATCGGGCCGACACCGCGGGGCCGCTCAGGAACACGCATGACATTCGTGGTCAAGTTCTGGGGAGTCCGGGGCAGCCTTGCCTGCCCGGGGCGGCAGTTCGTGAAATACGGCGGCAACACCAGCTGCGTCGAGATCAATCTCGGCGAGCGGCGGATCCTTCTCGACGGCGGTACCGGCCTTCGCAACGCGGCGCGCAACTTCATGAACGATCCGTCGCGCGAAATCTATTTGTTGTTCACCCACACCCATTGGGATCACATCAACGGGTTCCCGTTCTTCTTGCCGGCTTACAACGCGGACTGGACCGTCCACATAAAAGCGGGACACATGAAGCACGCGGGCGGAATCCGCTCGGTTCTCTCAAGCCAGATGACCACGCCCATGTTCCCCATCCCGATCGAGGCGTTGACGGCGACGCTCAAGTTCGAGGACTTCGAGGCCGGCGAGGATTTCGATCTCTACCCCGGCGTCCACATCCGCACCGCGCCCCTCAACCACCCGGCCGGCGCGACCGCCTATCGGATCGAGCACGAGGGCCGGGCCTGCGTCTACGTAACCGACACCGAGCACGTCCCGGACGAGCTGGACCAGAACATCCTCGGCGTGATCGAAGGCGCCGATCTCGTCATTTACGATTCGACCTACACCGAGCGCGAATGGACCGAAAAGATCGGCTGGGGCCATTCGACCTGGGAGCAAGGGATGCGGTTGTGCCGGGCGGCGGGCGCCAAGCGGCTCGCCATCTTCCATCACGATCCCGACCACGACGACGCGTTCATGACCGCGCTCGAGGCCGAAGCCACGGCCGCCTGGCCGGGCAACCTGGTCGCCCGCGAGGGCATGGTGCTCGACATCGCTTGACGCGCGCGCGGCCCGGGCATTCGGGTGACGGCCGGCAGCAGTGAGCGACGGGAGGATCGCGCAGCCGTTCAGCGGGGCATGGTCCCGTGCAGCCAATCCAGGCGTTCTTTCGTGAGCGCGCGCGCTTCGGCGATGTCGTCTGCCGACATCCGCCCGGTCAGGCCCTCGCGGTATTCGCCCTCGTCTTCAAGCCCCGCTTCTGCGGCGATCTCGAGCCACATCAGCGCGCGGATGGGGTCCGGCTCCAGCCCCGGCCCGCCGACGGCATAGAGATAGCTGAGCTGACGGCGCGCGGCGTCGATCCCGGAATCGACCGCTCGCTCGTACCACCGGGCGGCGTGCCTTGCGTTCGCGGCGGCCCCGATTCCGCGCTCGTACATGAGCGCCAGGTTGTATTGGGCCCTCGGCCATCCCCCTTCGGCGGCGGCTTCGAACCAGCGCATCGCCTCGATGGGCGCCCGCGCCACACCGCGGCCTTCGTAGTACATTTCCGCGATCCGCGACTGCGCCTCGAGATGCCCCTGCTCGGCGGTTTTCAGGTACCACCCGGCCGCCGCCTTGGCGTCGGGCTCGCCACGAACCCCGTTCTCGAGCATGACGCCCAAGTAGAATTGCGCCTGGGCGTTTCCCCCTTCGGCGGCGCGTTCGTACCAGCGCATCGCCTCGCCGTAGTTCTTGGGCACCGGAACCTCGGCGGCCAGGGCCGGCGCCGCCGCGACGAGCACCGCGAAGGCGAAGACGATATATGGAGAAACCCGCTGAATAGAATGGGGCCGCGACGGAAACGGTTGTCCCTCGCCACCGATCGGTGACGCATCGCCCCGGCCCGCACGCCCATCGCCCCGTAACATGGTGGACATAATGCCCGCGCGGCGTCCGGTGCACAAGATCTAGTATTATCCGATTAAGGGGCGTACCAAATGTTTGGACGCTGGGGCGCATCCCCGAGCGCAGGCGCGCCCGGAACCCGAAGGGAAATTCTTTCCGATCCTTTCGGTTTCGCCGTTCGCGCGCCGCGCCGAGACTCGGCGGAAGACCGCGGCCGCTAGTGGATTTCCGCCCCCGCCCCACCGGGCGCAGGATCGCCATCGGGGTCGACCCAGGCATTGTCCTTCAGCCAGGGAAGCGGCAGTTTCGGCCGTTGAGGCGCCGGTTCCGGGATCGGCTCGGGATCGCGCACGAAATAATCGATGGCGGGCGGCGCCGCGAGCGTGACCGGAGGCGGTGCCTCTGGCCGGTCGTAGCGGCTCGGCGCCGGCCCGTAGTAGTTCACCAGCCGCTTCTCGTCCCGTTGATAAGGCTCGTCGAAGCAGCGCACTGCGGCCAACGATTTGTAGCAATAGGTGGCCTCGTAGTCGTGGACCCCCTTTTCGTACTCGGACACGTACCCACACGCCGCAAGCAGCGCGCCCGCGACAAGCGGTATGGCAGCTCTCAGCATTGTCCTTCTCCCGTTCCGCATGGCCCCGTCCCGACCACGATCCGCAATGAGACAATGCAATATGGGGGCCAACGTGCGGCGCCGGTGTCCGATCAGGCGTTCACGTCGACGACGGTCCGCCCCCGGACCCTGCCTGAAAGGATATCACCGGCGAGGTTTGAGACCTCTCCGAGCGAAACCACCGTGGTCATGCGCTCCAGGGCCTCGCCAGGAAGTTCCCGAGCGAGCCGGTTCCAAGCCACAATGCGCTGTTCCGAGGGACAGGTGGCCGAATCGATCCCCAACAGTTTCACGCCGCGGATCACGAACGGGATCACCGAAGCCTCGAAGCTGTGCCCGCCGGCAAGCCCAACGGACGCGCAGCCCGCGCGGGTGCGAAGCTGGGTGAGCACGTTCGCAAGCGTCGTTCCGCCCACATTGTCGATCGCGCCCGCCCACCGCTCGGATGCCAAAGGCCGCGGCGGCGGCGCCTCGAGCTCGGCACGTTCGACGACGTTCGTCGCCCCAAGCTCGCGCAAATACGCGTGCGCCCCGGCCCGGCCCGTCGACGCTGCCACCCGGTAACCCAGCGCCGCCAGCAGGGCCACGGCCACGCTGCCGACCCCGCCCGCGGCCCCACTCACCAGCACCTCGCCCTCGCCCGTGGGCGAAAGACCTTGATCTTCGAGCGCCATCACCGCGAGCATCGCCGTGAACCCGGCGGTCCCGAGCGCCATGGCGTGGCGCAGCGTCATCCCGTCGGGCAGCGGAACCAGCCAGTCGGACCGGACGCGGGCCCGGCACGCATAGCCGCCCCAGCGAACCTCGCCCACGCGCCAGCCGGTTAGGATCACCGGATCGCCGGGCGCAAACCGCGGTGAGCGCGAAGATTCGACCGTACCCACGAAATCGATTCCCGGGACGTGGGGATAGGACTTCACCAGCCCCCCGATCCCCTTCAGGATCATCCCGTCCTTGTAGTTGAGATCGGAGTACGCGACGGCGACGGTGATGTCGCCGTCGGGAAGGGCGTCCAGCGCGACGTTCTTCACCGAGGCGACCGGCGCGCCGTCGCCCTCGTCGAGCACCAGCGCCCGGAAGGTGTTCTCGCTCATCGGCTCTCTCCTCGTTCCGTCCGCTTCGTGATTCCAAATGCCTCCGCGAGCAGCTCGTACGAGCGAAGGCGCGTACCGAAGTCGTGGCAGATGGTGACGATGACCAACTCGTCGACGCCGTACGCGCGAGCGATCTCGCCCAGCCGCGCCTTTACCTGTTCGGGGGCGCCCACCACGTTTTGCCGGCGGCTGCGTTCGATCTGCGCCCGGTCGGCCTCGGTGTATGCGTAAGACAGCGCGTCGGCGGCGCTCGGAAAGGGCGGAAGCTCCCCTTCCTGCCGGCTCCTGAGGTGCCACAGGTTGCGGTTGGCCTCCAGGCGCAGGGCCTCGGCTTCGGAGTCCGCGCAGATCACGAACACGGCGACGCTGGCGCTTGCGGCCCGGCAACGCGGCGAGGGACGGAAGCACTGCCGATAGGCTTCCATCACGCCGGCGTCGCCTTCGTTGATGAACTGGGCGAACGAGAACACGAGCCCCACATAGGCCGCGAGCTGGGCGCTTTGATCGCTCGATCCCAAGAGCCAGATCTCCGGAACGCCGTCTCCGGAAGGCATGGCGGAAAACCCGGCGAAGGGATGATCCGCATCGAGCTTTCCCGTGAGGAAGCCGATCAGGTCCGCGACGTGGCTGGGATAGCGATCGGGCGCCAGCGGCTCGATGCCGTTGCGAAGCGTCAAGGCGGTTAGCGGATCGGCGCCGGCGGCCCGGCCGATGCCGAGGTCGATCCGGCCGGGAAACAGGGTCTCGATCATGCGGTAGGTCTCGGCCACCTTGAACGGGCTGTAGTGGCTGAGCATCACGCCGCCCGAGCCGACCCGCATCGACATGGTGGCGGACGCGATGCGGGCGACTAGGATCTCGGGTACGGTGCCGGCGAGCCCCGCCGAGCCGTGGTGCTCGGCCACCCAGTAGCGATGGTAGCCGAGCCGTTCGGCGGCCGGCGCGAGCTGGACCGTTTCGCTGACGGCGTCGGCCGGGGCGCCGCCGGCGCTCACCGGTGACTGATCGAGGACGCTGAGACGCATCACCGCGCACTCTATTCCGAGCGGCGCGGATCGTTAACCCCCGCTCGCGATTCGCCTCGCGCGACGGCGCCGCCGATTGCTACTGGCCGGGCGTGCTATGATTCGTCATCTTGAGGCCGCTCGCGGACGCGGAACGAATCATCATGGTCAAGTGCATCCCCTTTTATCAGGCGATCGTGGCTTGCCTTTCGCTAACCGGCGCGGTCGCGCTCGCGCAAGCTCCACCGTCGGAGACCCGCTGGATCGCGCCCACGCCGGAAGCACGCGCGTTCCTCGCCTCGCCGCCGCGAGAGGTGCTCGCCGAGGCGGACGCGGGCGCGCGGCCGCCTTACGCCGCCCGACTGGACCGACTCGCCTTCCGCTCGCCGGCGATCCTTGGCGGCTGGGTCGCGCGCCGCGACCTTTCGTGCGAGACCTGCCACACCGGCGGCGCGGCCAACGTCCAATTCTTCGTCGCCGAAGTCTCC
The DNA here is from genome assembly GCA_030754475.1 of Rhodospirillales bacterium. Lineage (GTDB taxonomy): Bacteria > Pseudomonadota > Alphaproteobacteria > Rhodospirillales > JASLLV01 > JASLLV01. Next base: position 2,377 of record JASMAE010000138.1, on the reverse strand, counting down.
GACAGGCCCGGCAACGCCGACGTCACCCACGCGTTTTGGAGGGGTCCCAGGGAAGACGGCCTCGCCAATCCCGTCAACATCCCCTCGCTCAGGGGTGTTCGCTGGACCGCGCCCTACGGCCGCGACGGGCGGTTCTTCGATCTCGCGTCGTTTACCCGCAACGTCATCGTGGACGAGTTTGGGGGCGCGGAGCCCGAGCCCTGGCTGCTCGACGCGCTCGTCGCCTACCAGCAGGCCCTGGCCCTTCCGCCGAATCCGAACCTCGGCCCGCTGGGTAAGCTGCGCCCGCACGCGCCGGCGCCGGCGCTCCGCGGCGAGGCATCGTTCGCCCGCGACTGCGCGCGTTGCCACGTCCCCTCGGCCGCCTTCATCGACCGCTCGAGCCACGACGTCGGCACGGGCGGCGTCTTCGACACCCCAAGCTTGCTCGGTCTCGCCGAGACGGCTCCTTATTTCCACGACGGACGAGCGGCCGATCTGGATGCCGCTATCGCGCATTTCGACCGCGTCCTGGGGCTCGGATACGACGCCAAAGAGCGCGCAGACATGCACGCCTACTTGGCGGCCGTGGGTGCAGTCGAAGGGGCGCGCGCGCCCAGGACCTTGGCCGGCGACCTAGCCGACATACGTGATTTCGCCAACCTTCTGGACGAGCCGCTGGCCGACGAGGACGTCGCAGGCGCGGACGTGATCTCGGCGATGGTGCGCCGTCAGTTGGGGCGCATCCACGAGCGCTTCCCCGGCTCCGGGCACGCCGATGTCCGCGACAACCTGGTCGCGTGGTCGCGGGCGCTCGCAGGCGTGATCGGCATGGCAAGGCGGCACGATTTCGCGCCGGCCCGCGACGCGTTGGCGCGGTGGGATCGGATCGTGGCCGCCGAGGCCCCGACCATTGAGGCGGCGGTGCCGGGCTCGTTCTACGATCCGCAATCGCCGGGCGGGTCGCGCTGAGAACCCTAGACCGGATCGTGATCGGTCAGAATCGCCATAGCTAACCGCCGACCGGGTGAAACTGGTCTAGCCTATTGAAATCGAACGGATTCACGCGGTTGATAGCAACCGCATCGCGGCTCCAATCAGCCGCGATCCGCTCTAGGTGTTCGCCCCCGTGGCGTGGTGAAACCGCTGATCACCACACTTGGAGGAGCGGGTTACGGGAAGGCTTCTTTACGGCAGCGCCCCAACGACGGTGGCGATGCGTCGCGCAATTGAACGGAGTGAAGCGGGCGCGAGGGCGCTGGCCCGCCGCGTTGGCACTCGGCCGAAGACAGTCCAGAAGCGGCGAAATAGGTGAAGACAGACGCTGGCTGGTCTCGAATCTCCGCGGGATCCTCGGGATAGGGAGCCGTCTTTTTCGTGCCCCGTTCTCGGTAGAGCTCGAAGGGTGTTGGACGATCGGAGGGATAGAGGTGCGTGTGATAGACGACGCGCGTCTCTCCCGGCTGGGTGAAACCACCCTTGTGTATGACATTGTTGCGGATGGCGGCGACCAGACCTGGTTTCTCTTGTTCGACCCGGGCGGGCTTGTTTCGATGCTCCCTCTCGATCGCATCCGCGAAGATCCGGCACTTGATGTTGCGGTACGGTTCTCTGCCGAGGGTTCCGTCGTCCTCCGCGTGAAGCGCCTGCCATTCTTGCCTGATTTGTTTGTAGGTTCGGCGGTACAGCCTCACGGAGTCGGACCACGGCAGGACTTCGGTTCCGCCGTTCTTGGCGCCCACCGGAGTGAAATGGAAGAACATGATCATGCAGGTGCCCGGACCACCGTCGGAGTGCCATAGCTGCGGTCCGACGGGAACGTCATCCTTGCCTTGTTGGGACTTGAAAATTTGCCCGAAACAAATTTTGAAATGGCAACCGAAAGCGCCACGGATGATATCGCCGACTCGTCCGTGAAATATTTATTCGATTTCAGGAAATGTTTTGTATGCATCCTGTAAATAATTGCGCGCGTGTGACTTACTTGCGGAGGTATCTGCATTTACCTCGTCGCTCACATATCCTTCGCGTTCGAGTTTGTCAAATACGGATCGGCAAAGAGCTTCGTTCTCCTCGTCGTGGTACGCGAAATACCCATCCTTCAGGTAACTATCAATATAGGGCCTGAGGCTCTCCGGCGCCGGCCCCCCATCATAAACAGATTTGCAATATTCATGATACAAGCGATATTTTTCCTGCGGCCCGAAGTCAAATGTGCTCGCATGATATTTCTGCACTAAATTTGCGTAAGTATTTGCATTATGATAATCGTGCACGAACTGTGGCAACATCTTCTGAATGATTTGTGGTGTGCTCATTGGAACCCTCCTGCTCGCGACGTACGGGTCGCCGTCTCGGCGGCACCGTCTGGGTTTAGAGCGCCGCGCGCCACCTATTG
>JASMAE010000137.1 GCA_030754475.1 Rhodospirillales bacterium | reverse complement strand
GGACGCCGAAACCCGGGCCTTCGGCGAGGCGCTTCTCAGGCGGATGAAAGCGTGGTGCGTCGAACGCGGCGTCGGGCTCTATCTCGTCAGCCTCTACCATTTCAACTACCCGCCCGGCGTCTACGCGTGGCTTGAACCGGTCGCCAAAGTGGCGGCGATCCCGTTCCTCGACCTCCAGCGCCCGATCGCCGAAGCGATCGGCGGTGACCGCGCCGGTCACTTCATCACCGGGGACTACCACCCCAATGAACGCACCAACGCGCTCGTCGCGGGCCGGACTTGGGCGTGGCTGCGACCCATGCTGGAGGGGGACGTTGCCCGACACGCGCAGCACCCCTAAGCCCCGTCCCTGGGATCCGCCACGCCGCCCGGGGCGATCGTGCGGGCGTCGTTGAACTGCTGGCGCGATCGCCCGTACCATGGGCGGGGGTCCGAGACGCGAACGATCGCTTTCCCGTTATGCATGATTCGTCCTTCAAATTGGTCGTGGTGGTTTCAGCCGCAAGCGCCGCCGCCTGCGTAGCCCTGATGGCGGTTCGCGTGGTCTCCGCCGTCTCGTTCCACGAGCCGTTGCACCTGATCACCAGCGGTTGGGAGCAGGAGTCGCTCTTCGCCATCTGGAAGTCGCTCCAGGGCCTCGCCGTCTACGCCGATCCCTATGAAATCCCCTTCGCGGCCTCGGTCTACAACTGGTTGTTCTATCAGTCGTTCGCCGGCGTCACCGGCTCCGCGCTCGGGCTACTGACCCTCGAGGACGCCTGGATCCCGACGATCGCGCGCTTGTTCACGCTGGCCGGCGCCGTGGCCGGCAGCGCGATCTGCTACCGTTCGTTCGTCGCCGTCGTCGGTTCGGCCGACCGGCCCTTGAAAGCGCTTTCGGCCGCCTTCGCGGTGTTCGTCTTCTTCGGTCCTCTGATCGGCTTCTGGGCGATCACCGCCCGGCCGGACGTTTGGGCGCTGGCGCTTGAGATCCTCGGTGTCCTTCTGTTCTGGCGGTTTCATCGTTCGCGCTCCGTACCCGCGCTGCTGGCCGCTGCGCTCGCCCTTTACGCCGCGTGGGCCTTCAAGCAAGCCAACGTCCTGATCGCGGTCTCGATCGCATTGTTCCTGCTCACCCGGCGCGACTGGAAGGGCTTCGGGCTGTTCGCCGCCGCGCTCGGCGCGGGTTGGGGGCTCACGCTCGCCGCCGGTCCACCCGACTACGCCGCGGCACTGCTGGAAGCGACCCGCAAGGGATTCTCGCTTGCGCAAATGACGCGCAACCTCGCCAACTTCTCCGTCAAGTCCGTGCCTTCGCTCGCCGCCTTTGCAGGCCTGCTGGGAGCGCTTCTCGTCTCGCCGCGATTGAAGCAAGCGTTCCACGAGGACGACCGCTGGGCGTTCGCCGTCGTCGGAGTTGGCGCAACGGCGGTCCTCACCGTCGCCGCGAGCGCCAAGATCGGCGCGTCCGAGGTCTACTATCTGCCCCTTTCTTACTTGCTTGCGCTTGGGGTCCTCGTGGGAACCGCGATCCTGCGCGCCGAGGCGGCCGGGACTCAGCGCACACGCGTCTTGCCGGCCGTGCTGTGGACGTCCGCATTCGGCTGGGGGGCGAACCTCGCCGCGGTCGCGACCGTGTTCCTCGGGTTTCAAGGCGTGTTGTCGGTGACCCCGCAGCACGCGCGAAATCTCGAGGTCCGGCGCTGCGTCGAGGCGCTGCCGAAGCCCGTGTTCGTGGACAACCTTTACCTCTCGTTGCCGTGGATGAACGTGGGCGGGCCGCATTTCGTGGTCTCGTACAACTACGAGACAGACCGCCGCGCAGACTTCGCCTTCGAACGCGGCGGCATCGGCGGCATGATCGAACACGGAGATTTCGCGGCGCTCGTGCTTCGACGCGGCGACGCAACATTCGACGGCGGGCGATTGGACCGATACGAGAGGCGCCCGGGTCCATGCGGGCACTTCGTCGCCTACCGGCGACGCTAGCGGGCGCGTACGACCCACTCGGCCTTTGGGACGATCGCGCGGCCCCGCGACGTCGCTTTTGACGGCTTGGCCGTGAGCGATTAAGAACGTCGCAACCGAGTCTGGACCTTGGACGTCGCCGAAAGCAAACTGTATCGCTCCGTGCCAGAGCCGTTCCAACGCGAGCCCATGACGAGCGCGAATCAGGCGTTCTGGGCGGCCCTGGTCCGCCGCGAGCGCGACCGCGACGCGTATTGGTCGGGCCGCGACCCGATCTGCGGCGATCGACTCGTATGGCAGGCGCAAAGCTTCCGCCACCTGACGCACCTGCTGCCGGGCGAGACCGTCGTCGAGCTGGGCGCCGGGCAGGGGTGGTTCACCCGTGCGCTCGTACAGGTCACGCGCGCGCG
>JASMAE010000136.1 GCA_030754475.1 Rhodospirillales bacterium | reverse complement strand
AATCGTACCACGGCCCCATCTCCAAGGGAACTCTATCCCCTTTGTAGCCATCCGATGACATGATTTTGGTAATCGGCCAGGGTGTGGAAGGCCATTTGGTCGTTTCTCTTGCCATCCAGACACACCTCTCGTGTCGTATTCTCCTCACCATCGGTTCCCTCGGCCTACGCCGGAACGGGTCTTCGTCGTAGATCATCAATCAAGCCCAAGATTTTCTGGAACAGTTCTCTCGGCACGGCAACCTCAGCCAATTGGAACGTGACGTACCGGCCATGGTGGATAACTTTGGCGCCGATCTTGACCAGCTTCTCCCGTAGCGTCGTCAGCGACCAATGCTCCACCTCTTCGGGCAAGGCCAACGTCCGCATGAAGTTGGCGAGGTTGTAAGCCAGGGCGTGAAGCTGGAGCCGAACCTCGTTGTCGCGGAACTTGCGGCACGACAGCCGGGTCCATTTGATCGCGTTCTTGCCTTCCTTGATGTACTGCTCCGCTTTGCCCCGCTGATTGTAGAAAGTAACCACCCGCTCGGCGGGACGGCTCAGGTTGGAGACGATGAATCCAACCCGAGGATACAGTTCGCCGGGATGCCATTCGACCTTGGCTACGACACGCCGCTTCCTGTCCCAGCTTCCGGCCCGATAGCTGAAACTGGCATAGAAGCGCAGCACATGGTTAGGCGGGCGGCCAACGGGTCGCGTCAGCAGATGGGCGATGCTCTCCTGAAGAACTTGGTTCTTCGGCAAACGAATTGCATACAGGAAGCCCTCGGCTTCCAGGTATTCGTACATCTCCGGTGAGGCAAAGGCGGCATCGCCCCGGAAATACAGCCGCACCTTCCGCCCCTTGTAGCGAACGACAACCGGCTTCAACACGCTTTCCCAGTCATCGGCGCTGTGAACGTTACCGGGGCGCAGGGAACACCGTTCCAGATCACCGAACTGGTTGAACACGAACAAACGTCCGCTTACCACCTTAGAGCGGACGTGTGGCAGGCACCGTCGATCCGTCTGCTAATAGCCATAAGCGGACATCCGGAGCACCTCAGCGGCGGCGGTGTCACGACGAGGATCGATCGTGCTTTGCGGGTTGACGTTCGCGCCAGCGGTGCGACCATGGAGCCCGGACTCGAGGCCGCGACGAAGGGAGCTCCGCGATGACGTCAGCGCGCGTGACTTTGGCGGCGACGACGCTTGCCGTGATGGCGAGTTACGCACTCGCCGCCGAAATGGTGGTGGTCGCGTCGACCGCGCCCGGAATCGAACCTGGCCAGGTCGTGGAGTCCAGCGCCCGCTTCAAGGTTCCCGCCGGCGCCACGGTCACATTGATCTCGCAGTCGGGGAAGCCCGTGATCGTGAAAGGACCGTTTGCCGGGGCGCCAAGTGGGAATGAGGACGCCAAAGGTGACACGAGCGTGGTCTCTTCCCTGGCCAAACTCTTCTCGGGACCGGGGGCCGAGACGTCCGGCCTGGGCGCCATGCGCTCGACACGGACCAAGGGACCGCCCGAGCCTTGGCTGATCGATGTCTCGCGTTCGGGTAATCATTGTGTTAGCGCGCCACAAGAGGCCGCGTTCTGGCGGCGAGCGAACCGGACGAGTACGACTCTCGGCCTTCGTCAGCTTTCGCAAGACGGCAGCGCCGAAGTAAATTGGCTGCGCGGCGCCGATACGCTGAGATGGCCCGAGGACTTTCCGCTCGTCGATGGCGGCGAGTACATCGCCCGCCTCAAGCACGACAACACCGCCCGCAAGATTATCGTTCACGTTGCGCCCGCCGGGTTACCGGGAATCGCGCACGAAGCTGCCTGGATGGCGGAACAAGGGTGTACGACCCAGGCGAAAGCGCTGCTGGCCGGCTTCCGTTGATCCCTTGAAGGCGGCGACGCAAGCCGTATCAACGGGGTCGACCCGGAGCGGCCCTCCGGACGGCCTCCGCTTTGGGTGAGGCGACGACCGTATTGACCTGCGATCAATTGGTGTTCAGTTCAACTTGAGAAGCGCTGTCGATTGCTGGGCGTGGGTCGTTGCGGTCAGCGGGTAACGAGTCCTAACGCACGCGCACAAACAGGAAGTCGCCGCCGTCGTGGCCGGCCTTGCGGATATCGGCGTACTCGGGCGTTTGGTCGGCGGCCAGCATGACCGGCCTGCGGATGCCGCCGAGCGGACGCCGGGCCGCGGTCTGTCCGGCCGGCTCGCGCGATGCCGCGGCGGCGGTCATGGCGGCTCTCTTTCTTTCCAACGCACTGTACTACTTCAACGGGGAGATCCTGCCGATCGGCGCCAGCTTCTGGGTGCCTAGCCGAGACTTTTCTGGCGGGCTGACGCTCACTCGCTTCGCAGTCAACGCACCCTCACGAACAAGAAATGGAGCCGGCCTGTCTTTCGGGGAAATCACCCTGATACGGACATTCGTCCTTGAGTGCGGCAATCGCGTGCGCGATTCTGAGCGCCGCTCGGCATCGGCGACGGGGCATTCGCTGCAATGGGTCTTTCCGCAAAGGCCAAGAACACCGTGATCCTCTCCGCGATCGCGGTGGTCTGCGGATTGGGCGCGCCGTTATTGGCCGAGTTTCTTCCGTTCGCTCGCGCGGCCGAAAACTGGAGCGCCGACATCCGGCAGGTCCTTTTGGCGCCGCATCGGCCCGCGAACGACGACGTGGTCGTGGTGGCCATCACCGAAGAGACCTTGGCGACGCTCCCCTATCGCTCGCCGATCGATCGCGCGTTCCTGGCCCAATTGCTCGTGCGCCTGGACGCGGCCCGACCCCGGGCGATCGGAATCGACATCCTGTTCGACCAACCGACCGAGGCGGAAAAGGATACGCGCCTGCGCGCCACGCTCGCGGCCATGTCCACGCCCGTGGTGCTCGCCGTCGGAGGGCACGCCGGAGGGCTGACCGAAGGCCAGGTCGCGTACCTCGAGCACTTCGTCTCAGGTTTCGAGACCGGTCTCGCGAACCTGGTGACGGACCGGGTCGACGGCACCGTGCGTCATATTTTCGCGAGCCATTCGAACGATGCGGACAAGCGCTCCGGTTTCGACATTGCCGTCGCGCGGGCGGCCGGAGCGGAGGTGCCCGCGACCTCCGTGGCGCTCGCTTATCGGGGGCGAAAAGCACTTGATGAGCCGGCGTTCCCGATCTTCCCAGCACACGCGGCCGCTCATCTTCCGGCATCATGGTTCGAAGACAAGGTGATCTTGATCGGCGCCGATCTTCCCCTGATCGATCGCCATCGGACGCCGTTCGCGGCGGTTCTCGGCTCGAGCGCCGGTTCGCTTCCGGGGGTTTTCATCCACGCCCATGGGCTCACGCAGATCCTGCAGCGATGGACGCTGCCGACGCTCGGCCCTGTGGGCGGGGTCGTGCTCGCGATCGCGCTTGCAGCCGCGGGCATCGGTCTTGCCATAACCGATTGGGCGGTACCGGCGAAAATCGGGAGTTTCGTTGTCACCTCCATCGTCTTCTGGACGGGGGCGTTCTCTTTGTTCCGCTTCGGCGGCCCGCTCATTCCCGTGGTCGCGCCGAGCTTCGCGCTCGCCGTGGCGGGCGCCATCGGAACCGCCCATTTCGGTCGCCGCGCGAGACAAGAGAAAAAGTTCATCCGCGAGGCGTTTTCGCGATACATCTCACCCGCGATCGTCAATCAGCTCGTGGAGGATCCGTCCCAACTCTCGCTCGGCGGCGAGCGTCGGGAGGTCACCTACCTGTTCACCGATCTGGCGGGCTTCACCTCTCTCGTAGAACGGACCGAGCCTAGGATCGTGGTCGCGCTGATCAACGAGTATCTCGACGGCATGTGCCGGATCGCATTCGAGCACGGCGCGACGTTGGACAAGATCGTCGGCGATGCGGTCGTCGCGTTCTTCAACGCGCCGGTCGAGCAGCCTAACCATCGCGAACGCGCCGTCGCCTGCGCCCTTCGCATGGACGCGTTCGCCGAAGCGTTTCGAGCAAGTCCGCTCGCCCGCGATGCCGGCCTAGGAGAAACGCGGATCGGGATCAATTCGGGCCCGGCGGTGGTGGGCAATTTCGGCGGCGAAATGTTCTTCGACTACACCGGCCAAGGGGACACGGTTAACGCGGCGGCACGACTCGAAAGCGTCAACAAGCAATTGGGCACCCGGATCTGCGTTGGTGCCGCGGCCGCGTCGGGCGCCCGCTCGGTCAAGTTCCGTCCCGTGGGATGCCTGGTGGTCAAGGGAAAAAGCGAAGGGATCGACGCCTTCGAGCCGTTGACGGATCAGCGTGCCTTCACGGCGGCCATCGCAGCCTACCACACTGCCTTCGACGCGCTGCGCCGCGGCGCCCCCGATGCCCGCGCCGCCTTCGCCCGCGTCCTCGAACTCGATCCCGACGACGGCCTTGCCGCATTCCACCTCAAGCGTCTCGAGAACGGCGACACCGGCGTCACCGTCGTCCTTGCGGAGAAATGACGCGGGCCTTGCCGCGACGGCTCGCTTGACGAGCTCCTTGGGGCCAACGCCCACAAGTCCGGTTTGGGTCAGGAACTGACCAGCGAAACCCATTTTCCGGGTGTCCGGTTAGGGCTGGAAGGTGGTCGTACCCGGATACGCACCTGAACCGCCGCTGCTAGCCAGGAACGGACATTCAAATTTACGAGTAGCTGACTTTGAAGAACTTCTCGCCCTCGGGCGGGGGTTTTCTTCTTCCGCGACTGGGTCGACGCCCGTGCGACTCGTGTGGTAATTTGCAGCTCAATTGCCGCATCCGAGACCGCACGACTATCGGGGGGAGTGACATGCTCCACAGCGTATCGCGCGGGCCTGCATTCAAGGCGCGCGCTCGCGGTATTTGTTTGTCATTCGTATTCTTGTCAGCGGCGCTCATCGCGGGTTGCCAGACGACGTTGTCACTGGAGGAAGCCAAAAAGGTTACCGCTAAATTCGAAGGCGGATTTGCACCGCCGCCGCGCACCATCAAAGACATCACTTCGTTTCTTGACGCCCAAGAGCGCAGAGACTTGGCTGAACTGGCGAAAATGCGCGTCA
>JASMAE010000135.1 GCA_030754475.1 Rhodospirillales bacterium | reverse complement strand
CCTTCCTGGAAGATGTCGTTGTTAGCCGCCGAGATGCTTCCCGGGAAGCGCCCACCGACGTCCATGTAGTGGATGAAGCCCCAGCCGTAACCGACGATTCGCCCCTCGTGGTAGTAGGGCCGGATCAGGTGCAGATCGGGCAGGTGCGTCGCCATCGCTTGCGTGAGGTAGGGATCGTTGGCCACGATCACGTCGCCCGGCTCGAGCTCCACCTCGCCGATGGTGTACGCGACGGGGACGTTGATCGACGTGGTTTTCGAGCCCGGCGGCCAGGCAAACACCTCGCCCGAGACGTCGATCATTCCGACGGCGAAGTCCGAGCCCTCGTTGACGAAGACCGAGCGCGCGGTGCGCTGCATGGTCATCCGCATCTCGTCGGCGATCGCGGTCACCTTGTTGCTCATGATCTCGAGGAGGACGGGGTCCATCGACATGGCGGCGCCTCAAGGTTTGGTGGACAGTCGCGCGGCAACGCTAGCAGACTTCGGGACGGACGGACAATCATCGCGGCGCGGGCGGACGGGCCGGCGTCGTGCCGCAAAGTTCAGCCGAAATTCGCGTCGCCCTTGATCACGTCGTCGAGGAGACACCCGACGAGCACCATGAAACTTTCCCGGACGAATTCGAACTGCTTGACCGTCTCGCATTGGTGGGCGACGTCCTCGGCCGTCGCGAGCAGCTTTTCGTGGTAGCCCACGTGATGATCGAGATCGGGATACCGGGACTCTCGCAGAATCCGCTCCTCGTGCTCGAAATGGTATCGAGAGATCTCGATGAATCGCGTGAGCAGCGTCAGCGCTTGGCCCAAGTCGCCCGCGTTCAGCGCCCGCGCCGTTTGGTTGACCAGCTTGACCATGTTCTTGTGGTCGTCATCGATCGGCGCGAACCCGACCTCGAAGTCCTAGAGCCATGCGACCTCCCGAATGAACGCGCTCATCCGATCCTCCGGGCGAGTGCCGGTCGCGGCGCCGGTATGGGAAGAATCCCTCCAGCTGCTTCAGCTCTCGGTCGCCGCGGCCCAATGATCGGCGGGGACGTCGATCTCCATGCACAACAGGATCATCCCCCGGTTCTTCCCGTGCATGTCCACGGCCAGGCTGTCGTTCACGCCGCCCGACAGGGCGGCCTCGAGGACGAAGTTGAAGACCTTCAGCGTCGGCAGGTCGTGGCGGACCACCTCGCCCTTTACGGCGTCGCCGAAGTAGCGTTTGACGTCGGCGGCAGTGACGCGTTCCGCCAGCAGCTCGAAGTCGTCTTCGCGGTAAGGAATGAGGCCGATGTTCGAGCGATCGCCTTTATCGCCCGAGCGCGCGTGTGCCAGACGGTACAGCGGCACGCGAAGGTCCGCCGCGGTCTTGGTTCCAGCCATCGTCACGCCACCATCCGCCACGCAGGCGTGATCATTTCGCGGTCGATGAAGCAGGCGTAGGTCCGGACCGTGTGACGGATCGAGTGGGTCTTGCCGCCGCCGCCGGCGGGACCGTTGATTCCCATGGCCTCGGTCTCGCGGGTCGCCCGCTGGGCGGTTTCGCGATCCGGTGCGCGCACCGCCACCCGCAGGCGCACGTCGCGGGTCTCCTCCATCGCCGGGCCGGCGACATAGACGGAATCGACGCCGACGATGTCCATGCGGGTCGGCAGGTTCGAAATCTGGCGGTCGCGATGCAGGCGCTTGCGCAAGATCTCAGCCGACAGGCGCGCCCGGGCGACCGCGTTGTAACCGGCATAGACGATCTCGGACACCGCGAGGTAGCCGTTGTCGACGCCGCACAACACTTTAAGTGTTTCGGGTCTCGGCTTTCCACGCACACCCTCGAAACGGACCCGGTCGGACCCGATCTCGGTGATCCGGGCGGCCGTGATGTCCGGGGTCACGTCGGGGGTGATGTACGCCGAAGGATCCCCGAGCTCGTACAAAAGCTGCGAGAGCACGGTGTGGCGGTCGACGCGCCCGCCGGTGCCGGGCGCCTTGGTGATGACGATCGCATCCTCGCCCACTTCGGCGATGGGAAAGCCGAGCCGGTCGAGGTCTGGCACCTCGCGCGCCGCGCCGTCCGCGAACTGCCCGCCCGTGACCTGACCCGCGCATTCGATCAGATGGCCGGCCATGGTGCCGAGCGCCAGCCGGTCGAGGTCGTCGCGCGACCAGCCGAACTCGTGGATCAGGGGCGCGAGCGCGAGCGCCGGATCGGCGGCGCGCCCGGCCAGCACCACGTCGGCGCCGGCGCCGATGGCCGCGGCCATCTCGAACGCACCGATATACGCGTTGGCCGAAATCAGCTCCTTGCCGAGGTGCGAAAACGGTTCGCCCGTCTCGACGAGCACCGGATCGAGCTCTCGCACCAGATCGGCGACGTCGTCGCCTTCGACCACGGCGATCTTGAGATCCTTGAAATCAAGGGAATCCGCCACCTCACGCACCACCGCGGCGGCACCCGCCGGGTCGGCGCCACCCAGGTTGCTGACAATCTTGACGCCGCGCGAGGCGGCCGGCGGAAGGATCTCGCGCATCCTGCGATCGAGGTCCGCGGCGAAGCCGACCCCACCTGCCTGCTTGGCCTCTTGAAGGATGGCAAGTGTGCGTTCCGCCAGATAGTCGAGCATGACGTAGTCGAGTTCGCCGCGTTCAAGCAGCTCGACCGCGCCCTCGATGCGGTCGTCCAGATATCCGGCCCCGCCGCCGACGCGAACAACTTCGCTCATCAACTTCACTCCTCCTGGGGTCGTGGGTTTCCGCCCACTACGCGCTCCGCCGCCCCTTGCCCACCATGACAGAATTCGCGGGAACGGTAGCGCCGCCTTACGCGGCGGTCAATCGCCGGGCCGCGATATCGGTGCTTGACCGTCGGGCGCGAGTCCTCGAAGAAGTGCCTGCCGACAGTCGACCACCGATCACGGAAGACGCACGATGAACGGAACCGACGACGTGCTCGGTTTTTGGTTCGGGCCCGAGGACGGGCCGGATTTCGGAGACATGCGCAAGGCGTGGTTCCGCTCGACCGCGGCGTTCGATACCGAGTTCGAAACGCGATTCGCCGAGGCGCACCGCCGCGCCGGCGCCGGCGAACTCGACGACTGGATGGCCTCGCCCGCGGGCTGCCTCGCCCTGATCGTTCTCTTGGACCAGTTTCCCCGCAATGTCTTTCGGGGAACGGCGCGGGCCTACGCCACCGACGCGAAGGCACGCGCGGTGGCCGGGCACGCCCTTCAAGAGGGATTCGAGCGGGGATTGAACCGCGTCCAGCAGATCTTTCTCTATATGCCGTTCCAGCACAGCGAGGACCGCGACGACCAAACCCGCTCGGTGGCCCTGTTCGACTCTCTCGGCATGGAGACTGCGGCCCACTCTGCGAAGGAGCACTTCGAGACCGTCGACAGGTTCGGCCGGTTCCCGCACCGAAACGCCGCCCTGGCGCGCGCGAGCACGCCCGAGGAACGCGAATATCTGAAGACGGCGAAATCCTGGGGACAGGGCTAGAGCACTATCCGACCAGAAGATGGTGCGTCAGATTTCGTAAAGGTTGCTCGTCCGTTCCACGTGCCGCGTGATGTCGTGGAGGCTGATCACGCCTTCGACCTTTCCGGCACGCCCGATCACCAGATGGCGGATCCCGTTCGCGTTCATCATTTCGACCGCGTCGGTAAGCGAGCGCCCGGGCTCGCAGCTGACGACGTTCTTGGTCATGACCGATGCCTTGCTCGCGGCTTCGCCCGACTTCATCCTCCTCGTCAGTCCGGACGGCCGGATCAAGCAGGCCAGCGAATCGGGGGCGAAAGCGTTCGGCACCGCCGTCGAGAAGCTTAAGGGCCGCTCGCCGCTCGAGTTCATGCCGGACGACCTCGCCGAAGCGAGGAGACGTCACTTGCGAGTAGTGGTCGAGACGCGATCGCCTGTTCGCTTCGATGACGAAAAGGAAGGACGGTGGTTCGACAATATCCTCCAGCCGATCCTCGACGAGCGCGGCGAGGTCGGGCACGTCGCGATATATTCGCGCGACGTCACCGATTTGAAGCAGGCCCAGCGTGCCGCGCAAGAGAGCGAGGCGCGCTTGAAGGCGATCCTCGACAACGCGCCGATGGTCGTTCACCTGAAGGATCCGGACGGGCGTTTCGTTCACGTCAACAAGACGTTCGTGGACGATTTCGGCCTCGATGAGGCAGAGGTCATCGGAAAGACGTCCGCCGACATATTCCCCGAATACCTCGCCAGCGATTACGTGAGCCTCGAATCGGCGGTGCTCAGCGAGCGGCGGGTCCACGAGCGCGAGTTCGAAACGGTGACCGCCGACGGCGAGCGCAAGCTCAGGCGCGTCGTCAAGTTTCCGGTCACGGATTTCGAGGGACGCTTTCTGGGAATCGGATCCATCGGCGCCGATATCACGGCCCAACGACAGGCCGAGGATGCACGCCGGGAAAGCGAGGACCTGCTTCGCTCGTTGATCGATCATTCGCCCGCCGTTATCCACCTCAAGGATCTGAACGGCACATATCTGATGGCCAACAGGGCCTTCGAGGAAGGTCTCGGTGTCGCTCCCGGCGGGATCGCAGGCAAGCGCACCGAGGATTTTTACGCCAAACCCGAGGTCGCGCAAATCCGCCGGATGGATCGGACGGTCGTGCGTACGAAACGATCGGCGCGCGATTTCGTCGAGCTCGGCCGCCAGGAAAAAACCCTGTACCGCGACGTCGTCAAGTTTCCCATCCTCGGCGACGACGGCCAGGCGGTCGCGATCGCGACCATCGACACCGACGTGACCGAGAAGAAAGTCGCCGAGGACGCGCTTCGCGAGAGCGAGGTGCGCTTCCGTGCCGTCGTCGAGCACGCGCCGGCGGCCATCTTCCTCAAGGACCGCGACGGCCGATACATTCTGACCAACGACCGCTTCGACGAATGGCACGGCCGCAGCTCCGGCCAGATGATCGGCACCGACAACTACGAATGGTTCCCGAAGGGCTGGGCCGATTCGCGCGCCGCCGAAGACCGCGACATCCTCGCCACGGGGCGAAACCTAGAGCACGAGGTAGAGGTCACGTTTCCCGCGGGTGAAAAGCGTTCGGTCCAGCGGGCCAAGTTCCCGGTCCGATCGGCCGAAGGCAAGATTTCCGCGATCGGTTGCGTCGCCATCGACGTGACCGAGCGCAAACGCGCGCGCGAGGAACTGGAGAAGCAGAAAAACCTGCTCGAGGCCGTGTTCCGCGATGTTCCCGACGCGATGGTCTTCGCCGACGAAAGCGGGACGATCGTCAAGGCCAACCCCGCCGTCACCCAGTGCTTCGGTTTCGATGAGGATGAGGTAATCGGAAAGCCCCTTTCCGTGCTGTTCGAACGCAAGAACGACTACGTCGCGTGGGTGCGCCCGAAGCGGCGCGGGTCCGCCCGCCCGCCGATTCGGGCGCGCGTGTTCGCGTTCAAGCGCCGCTCAGGTGAGACCTTCTCGGGTGAGATCGTGAGCACGCTGGTTCGCGCCGAAGGTATCGACAATTTGGGAAGCGTGCACGTGATCCGCGACGTTTCTGACCGCTTGGCCGCCGAGCGCCGCGCGCGCGAACTTCAGGCCGAACTCGCGCATGTCGCGCGCCTCAATACCATGGGCGAAATGGCGTCGGGCCTCGCCCACGAACTCAACCAGCCGCTGACCGCCGTCGCCAACTACGCGCAAGGCTCCCTGCGGGCGGCGCGAGAAGGAACCATCGGCGCGGGCGAGCTCGTCCGCGTGCTGGGTCTGATATCGGAACAGGCGTTGCGGGCGGGCGGAGTCATTCGGCGTTTGCGTCAGTTCGTACGCAAGGGAGAGCCGCAGCGCAACCGGGTCAACATCAATGATATCGTCCGGGAGACCGTCGATTTTCTGAGACCGGAAGCGCTCGAGAGCGATGTCCAATTGACCCAGCGATTGGCCGGCGCGCTCCCACCCGTGGCGGTGGACCCGATCGGGATCCAGCAGGTCCTCGTCAATCTGATCCGAAACGCCGTCGAGGCGGTGAGCGCCGATCCGGATGCCGATCGGCTCGTCGTGATCAAGACGTCGGACGCCGATGACGGGGGCGTGGCGATTTCGGTCGAAAACGACGGCGCGTCGATTTCCGAAGCCGTCAAGAAGCGCATGTTCGATCCCTTCTACACGACCAAGAGCAAGGGGATGGGACTCGGCCTTTCCATCGCCCGAACCATCGTCGAGGATCATGGGGGTCGCATGGTCGTCCGATCAACTCCGGGAACGGGGAACGCGATCGGATTCGGAATCCCAGCCGATAGCGGAAACCACCGTGATGGAAAACGAAACCAAGCGGCCGCCGAGTAACGACGTACCGGTCGTTTACGTCGTCGACGATGACAACGCCGTGCGCGAATCCCTTTCCTGGCTTCTGCGATCGGCGGGGCTTGACGCGGAGACCTGCGTTTCGGCGGAGGATTTCGTGGACCGGTACCGCCCGGATCGGCCCGGGTGCGTCGTCCTCGATTTACGCATGCCGGGGATGAGCGGTCTCCAACTGCAAGAAAAACTTGCCGAGACCGACATTCGCGTCCCGATCGTCATGATTTCAGGCCACGGCGACGTTCAGACCGCCGTCAAGGCCATGAAGGCCGGCGCCGTCGACTTCATCGAAAAGCCCTTCAACGACCAGCTTCTTCTCGACGCGATCCAGAAGAGCGTGGATCGCGATGTCGCGGCGCGTCGGATGCGGTGCCGCGATGTCTCGATTCGCGTCCGCTACGCCCAACTTTCGCCGCGCGAAAGGCAGGTGTTCGACCACCTCGTCCGGGGCAGCCGCAACGCCGATGTCGCACGCGCGCTCGGTATCAGCCGGCGAACCGCGGAAGCGCACCGGGCGAAGCTACTGGCGAAGATGGAGGCCCACTCGCTCGCCGAACTGGTCGAGATGGGCCTCGCGCTCCGCGACT